>JBFYTD010000346.1:0-3721 GCA_041300885.1 Anaerolineae bacterium
ACCGGCGAGCTGCTGGACTTCCAGATGGCCAGCTTCCGCAACGGCCAGTGGAACACGCAGTGGACCGGCTACCAACGCTTCGACTTCGGCCCACCCTTCGGGGAGCAAGGCTGCGCGGCGATGATGTTGGAAGAGATGCGGTCGCTCCCCGACGTCGTTCCCTCCTTGCGCGAGACTGGTTTTTTTGTCGGCGGCTTCAACTGGTTCGCCGATTGGGTGGCCATGCCGTTGGGCATGGCAGCCCTGAAGCTGGCGCCGCAGCGCGGCCTGCGGCCGGCCGGCAATCTGTTGGAGTGGAGCTTAAGGAACTGGAGCCGGCCGCCCTACGGCACAGTCCTACAATTGGAGGCCAGCGGCAGGCAACAGGGACGGCCGGCTGGGCTGCGGATCCGGCTGGCCCACGCCGACGGCTACGTGTTGACCGCCGTGCCCGTGGTCGCCTGCCTGCTGCAATATCTGGACGGCCAAGTCGGGCAGCCCGGCTTGCACTTCCAGGCCCACGTGGTCGAGCCCGTCCGTCTGCTGCTCGACATGGAGCGCATGGGTGTGGCCGTACACATCGAACAAACAGAACCATCTCAGACAGGAGAGACTACCGTGACAGACAATGCAATGACCAAGACGCAGTGGAACGACCTATCCCCTCAGAAGCAATTGGCAATCAGCGTGACCGGCTTGGTGCAGGTGGCGCTGTTGATCCTGGCCTTGGCCGACATCCGCCGCCGGCCGGCCGAGCAGATCAACGGCAGCAAGAAGCTGTGGACCCTGGCCGCCTTCATCAACTTCGTCGGCCCGATTGCGTACTTCGTGTTCGGGCGCAAGCGGGCGTGAGGGAAGAGAGGGAAACGAAGGAAAACGGGGAAATGAGGAGATGAGAAGGAAACCCCAGGCATCGCTAATCACGTCTGGGGCTCTTCCGAGGCCCCTCATTTCCACCGTTTCCCTCTTTGTTCCCTTCCCCCCGTTTCACGCCAACTCCGCAATCACCTCGCGCCCCGACCGCCCTGGCTGCATCACCGTCTCCTTGACGATGCGGCCGTCGCGCATGGAGAGCACGCGGTCGGCCTGGCTGGCCATGCGCAGATCGTGGGTGGCCAGCAACACGCCGTGTTTGCCATTGTCGGCCAGGGCGCGCAGGCGTGAGACGATCTGGCGGCTCATGCCGGTGTCCACGTTGGCGGTCGGCTCGTCGGCCAGGATCAGCGGCGGGTTGGTAGCCAGAGCGCGTGCAATGGCCGCCAATTGCTGCTGGCCGCCCGACAGCTCGGCCGGGTAGCGCTCGGCCAGGTCGGGCAGGCCGAAGTCGGCCAGCAGTTGATTGGTGCGCTGGGTGGCGTCGAAGGGAGGGCGTCGAGTCATCAACTGCAAGGGCAGACGCACGTTCTGGCGCACGGTGAAGCCGGAGAACAGGTTATAGCTCTGGTAGATCATGCCCACAGCGCGCAGGCGCAGGTCGGCCAGGCCGTCGTCGTCCAGGTCGCTCAAGCGCTGACCCAGCAGCATGACCGCGCCGGCGTCGGCCGGCTCCAGGCCCGCCAGCAGGCTGAGCAGGGTCGTCTTGCCGCTGCCGGTGGGCCCCACCAACGCCACAAACTCGCCGGCGCGCAGCGCCAAGTCGACTTTGTCCAACGCCTGGATCTGCCCGGTTTGGGTTTCGTAGCTTTTGCTCAGGCTCTTGGCCTCTACCAGGGGGGTGCCGTTGATCATTATACTCTCCTCTGTCTCACGCAGTTCAGCGGCCGCCGACCGCTCGTACCATGGCTTGCTTCGCATCGGCTGCAAAGCGTTGCTGCGTCCGCCGGGCCAGCGGACCGCCTAACCGCGCCAGGCGATGGTTGGGTCGCGAATAGCCCAGCATGTCGAACCACACCGTGTCGTCAGCGCGCAGCCATTCCACCGTGAAGCGCTCCTCGCCCATGGCGGCGTGCTCGGGCAAGGTGCCATAGGCAAAGCCCATACGTCCGACGTCGCCTGCTTCGTCGAAGGTGTAGACGATGCGACAGGCGTTCAGCCACCAGCCGCCCGCGGCGCGCGCCAGGATGCCCACGGTGTTGCCGGCCTCCACAGGGACATTGGGCCAGCACAGTTGTACCCACGACAGCTCGAACAAGCGCCAGCGCAGCAGGGCCTTGCGCGCGCGTTGGTAGGTCACTTCGCCGTGGCCCAGTTGGATGCGGTTGTGATCGACGGCATAGCCCGGCGGCGCAGGCCCGCGCGTCGCCTCCACGTCAGGGTAGCTAAAATCCAGCTTGGCCTGCTGCTCGATGAACTCTTTGAGCTGACTGCCGCTTGGTTTGCGCATCAGGATCATGACAACATCGTCCTTTGGGTGACTGTAGCACCAGATGGCACTTCCTTGATTTTGGACGCAGACCCGGAGAATCATCGCAGAATTCTGTGACTATGCTGCTCAGATCTGCGTCAATCTGCATGCATCTGCGTCCCATGATGGAATTATGGCGCCAGCCACGGCCGGTCGCGCAGCGAAAGGCCGGGCGGCTGGCGAGAGACCAGCCAGAGCACAGGCGCGGCGCCGACGGTGACCGTAGCCAGCGCGGCCAGCACGTCGATGACGGCGATGGCAAGGGCCAGCGGCCAGTTGCCGGATCCGGCCCCAGCGCCCACCACCGCCCAGGCAGCGAGAGCCAGCGCTGCGCCCAGCGTGCCGCCGGCCAGGGCGACGATGCCGTTCTCCAACAAGATCAACTGACGCACCCGGGCTCGGCGAGCTCCTAGCGCCGCCAACAGGCCCAGCTCCTGGCGTCGTTCCAGCGCGGCCAGCGCAGCCGAGGTCAACACCAAGGTGGCGCAAGCCACCAACAGCATGGCTGCGACCCACAGGGGAAAGGTCGCCTCGGCTCGACGGTTCATCCAGCTCAGCGCGGCCAGCCCAACGCCCAGTGTGCCCGCAATCATGGCCAGGGTCATGCCGGCTGTCTGGCGGCGGTGGCGGGCCAGGCCCTGCACGGCCAGCGCCCACAGCGGCCAGCCCTCCGGCGTCGGCAACCGCCAGTAGAAGCGAGTCAGCAGCAGGCTGCCGGCATTGAGCGCAGCGGCCAGCAGCAGGGCCAGCGCGGTCAGGATCAGCCCCACGCGCAGGCCCAGCACCAGCACGCCCAGCGAGGCCACCAGCACGACGGTAAACAGCACGCCCAGCGTCGAAAAGCGCCAATGGCCCCAATCGCGGATCCAATGGCGCGGCGCACGGCTGCGCAAGGCGCTCAGGGGCGAGCGCAGGGCGGTGCTGATGCCGGTGATGCCCACGAAGAGCAGCGTGGCCAGCAGGCCGGCGATGGCGCCGATGACGAAGGGCTGCCAGTAAAGGGTGAAGCCCGGCTCCAACAGCAGGTAGCCCCTGGCCGGCAGCCAGACGGCCACGCCCAGAAAGAAGCCCAGGGCCAGCCCGGCGGCGGTGCCCAGGATCGCCAGCCCCATGGCCTCCAGCAAAAGGAGCGCCATCATCTCCCAGCGGCTGAGGCCCAGCGCCAACAGCAGGGCCAGGCCGCCCAGCCGCCGCTCGACGCTGGCCAGGTAGGCGTTGCTCAGGCCCAGGCAGCCCACGAGCAATGTGACCAGGCCCGAGCCCAACAGCACCCCGGCCGGCGTCACAGCCTCCAGCAGGGCTGGGGGCAAGACCCAGCCGAACTGGGCTGCGGACAGAGTCTCGCCGCGCACCCGCCAGGCGATCTGCATCCAGGCCACCAGCGCGGCCACGCCCGGC
>JBFYTD010000347.1:0-3707 GCA_041300885.1 Anaerolineae bacterium
CGAGGTGATCCGCCTGACGCTGGAGACCTACCGCGGCCTGTTCCGCAGCGAGGCCGCGCGGCTGGATATCCATAGCTGGGACGAAGCCATCCTGCACGCTCGCAAGTACCTGCCCTTTGCCGAGGAAAGCGTGCCCCAATACGTAGAGGAACTGCGCGGCATAGCCGACGGCGCGGGGCTGGACTTCAACGATCTGCTGGTGCTGAACTGCATGGAGGCGCTGACCGAGGACGCGCTGCACCGCGGCTGCACCAGCCTGGCGGCCGCGCCGGAGATGACGGCCGACGGCTCGCTGCTGGTAGGCCACAACGAGGACTGGCTGCCTGAGGACTTCGAGTCGGTCTACCTGATCCACGCCCAGCCCGATGACGAGCCGGCCTTTCTGGCCATCACCTACGGCGGCCTGCTGCCCAACATTGGTTTCAACCAGCATGGCATCGGCCAATGCTGCGACTCCGTTTACCCCAACGACGCGCGCGTCGGCGTGCCGCGCATCTTCGTCTCGCGCGCGGTGCTGGCTGCTACAACGCCGGCCGGGGCCATCCAGGCCGCGCTCAACCGCCGCCGCGCGGCCGGCTATAACCATCTGATCGCCCACGCCAGCGGCGAGATCTACAACCTGGAGGCGTCGGCCCGGGAGTTCGAGCTGATCTACGGCATGGACGGCCTGTTGGCTCACACCATCCACTACCTCTCTCGGCCCATGCGCGCCATCGAGCGGGACGGCGATGAATTGATTGCCTCGCGCGTGCGCTACAACCGGACCATTCGCCTGCTGCATGGCCAACAAGGCCAGATCAGCCGCCAGTCGATCCAGGCCCTGCTCAGCGACCACGTCAACTTCCCCGAATCGATCTGCAACCATGTCAGCATCGACGACTATCCCCTGGACCGCCAGCAGACCATCGCCGCACTGGTGATGGACCTGACCCATTTGACGATGGATGTAGCCTGGGGCACGCCCTGCTGTTCGGAATTTCATACCTATCGGTTGGAGGCACCGGAAACGATGAGTGATGAACGATGAATGCGGAGTGACGCCTTCTGAGATTCATCGTTCATCATTCATCGTTCATCGTTAACTGCTACTTCGAGTCGCTGCCATGCCTAACATCCACGAAGACCGCCACGGCTGGCCGGCCCAGCCTCGCCCCGATCGACCGTTGCCCCCGTGCTGGACGTCCGGCCTGCTGACCGGCTGGAATCACATCCACCACCATGCGCTGTCGCCCGATGGCCGGCAGGTTGCGTTCGTCTGGCAGCGGGAGGGTAACAATGACCTCTACGTGCTGGATGTGGACGGCGCGGCCTGGCCGCGGCGGCTGACCTTCGACCGGCCCGCGACGGCCTGGTGGTCGGACGAAGCGCCGTGCTGGAGCCCGGACAGCCGCACGCTGGTCTTTTCGGCGCACGACGACATGTGGCGCGTGGACGTCGAGACCGGCCAGCAGCGCCGCCTGACCGACTTCAAACAGGGCGACTCTAATCCCATCTTTAGCCCCGACGGCCAGCGTATCTACTTCCTCAGCGGCCGCGGCCAGTTCGAGAATTTGTGCTACATCACGCCCGACGGCGCGTGGCCGGTGGCCCTGACCCGCGAGCAGGCCGACGCCGGCGACCCGCAGCCCTCGCCCGACGGCCAGCAGATCGCCTTCGTCTTCCACCCCCAAGACGACCTCAATCGCAGCGAGATCCGGGTCGTCCCGGCCGGCGGCGGCGCAGCGCAAGCCCTGACCGGCGCGGCGCAGGTGCAGGACTATCATCCGCGCTGGTCGCCCGATGGCCGCCAGATCGTCTTCATCTCGACGCGCAGCGGCTGGCGGGCACTGCACCTGCTGGACGTGGCCGATGGCAGCGTGCGCCAACTGAGCCAGGCCGGGGCCGACGTGCAGGGCTTCGCCTGGCAGCCCGACGGCCGGCGCATCGCCCTGGTGCTGGACCGCGACGGCGCAGGCGATCTGTATCTGCTGGACGTGGCGACAGGCGAGACGAATTTGCTGCGCGGCGGCGACGGCTGGCACAGCCTGCCCCAGTGGAGCCCTGATGGCCAGTGGTTGACGGTGGAGTTCGAGAGCCCCACCCAGCCGCCCGACATCGTCCGGGTCTCGGCAGCCAGCGGCGAGGCCAGGGCGTTGACTCACTCCATGCCGCCCGCGCTGGCCGCGGCCGGGCTGATTGCGCCGCAGTTCGTGCGCTACCCCAGCAGCCGCGGTGCATCCATCCCGGCGCTGCTCTTCCGGCCGCCGGCCGCCGCGCCGCACGCCCCTTGCCCGGCCATCGTCTACCCCCACGGCGGCCCCACCGACGAGTACGCGCGCGTCTGGGACGTGCTGACCCAGTGGCTGCTGGCCAAGGGCTATGCCGTGCTGGTACCCAACTACCGCGGCAGCACCGGCTACGGCCTGGAGCACCAGCGAGCGCTGCACGGGGCCTGGGGCATCGTGGACTGCGACGACATGCTGGCTGCGGCCGACTACCTGGCCGGGCTGGACTGGGTGGACGGCGGCCGGCTGGGCATCTACGGCGCAAGCTATGGCAGCTACCTGGCCTTGCTGGCGCTGGCGCGCGACCCGCAGACCCCGCGGCGCTACCGCTGCGGTGTGGCCAAGTTCGGCGACTGCGACATCCTGGCTTCGTGGGCGCAGGGCGACCGGGTGGGCCGCGAGGATCTGGAGCGCCAAATGGGCCATCCCAGCGCCAACCGGGCCGGCTACCGCGCCGGCTCGCCGGTCTACGATGTGGCCGACATGGTGGCGCCGCTGCTGATCCTGCACGGCGAGGAGGACCGGCGCGTCCATCCCAAGCAGAGCCAGCAGTTGGTCGAGGCGCTGCGCGGCGCAGGCAAGACCTTCGAGTACGTGCTCTACGGCGGCGAGGGCCACGGCTTCGTCCAGACCGCCACCCTCCAGCATTTCTACGCCACGCTGGAGCGGTTCTTGGATTGGTATTTGTTGTGAGGCGCAAGAAACCGGGTTTTTTCCGAAAAAACCCGGTTTCTGATACGTGACGAGTCCCACCATGCACATCATCCCCTACGCCGACCTGACCTGGCCCGAAGTCGCCCGGCTGCCGCGCGATCTGCCGATGCTGATCCCGCTGGGGCTGGGCGAGTACGATCTGGAGGCTGCGGCCGCGCGGCTCGATGCCTCGGACATCTGCCTGCTGCCGGCCATCCCCTACGGATTTCGCAGCGTCGACGACAGCCCGCTGGGCAGCCTGGCGGTGCGGTCAGGTATGTGGCGGCGCGTGCTGGCCGGCATCGCCAAAGAGTTGAGCGCGCAGGGCTTCCAGCGCATCGCCGTGCTCAACGGCCATGGCGACCAGGGGCTGGCTGGCGGCGGCGCGCATATGCTGGATGTGGCATGCCGGTCGCAGCCGTCCCAGCCCTGGCCGGCCGACCTGGCCCAGCGCACCGCGGTGATCAGCACCGGCCACACCGAGCAGCACGGTTATCACCTGCCGCTGAGCACCGACACCTTGATCGTCCAGGCCATCGCCGACGGGCTGGCCGCACGAGCGCCAGGCGAGGTCGTCTGTCTGCCGGCCTGGCCCTACGGCGTCAGCACCCACACGCGCGAGTTCCCCGGCACCCTCAACCTGGGCGGCCGGGTCTTCGAGGACTTCTTCCTGGCCGTGGTCGACCGGCTGGCCGCGCTGGGAGCCGAGATCATCTACTTCTCCAACGGCCACGGCGGCAACCATTCGTT
>JBFYTD010000348.1:0-3694 GCA_041300885.1 Anaerolineae bacterium
ACGGCGGGCCGCCCGCCCGGTCCCGGCCTGGCCGGACTGGCAGGAACCCGCCCCTTGGAGCGCGGCCCTGGCCCCGCTCCAGCCGCTGCGGATCGTGCCGCTGGTCCCCGGCACGGAGGCCGTGCGCCGCTGGGCGTTTTATCTGCACCGCTACCATTACTTGGGCCTGCGCGTGGTCGGCGAGAACCTCGGCTACCTGGTCAGCGATGCCGCCGGTCGGGACGTGGCCTGCCTGCTCTTCGGCGCGGCGGCCTGGCGCTGCGCCCCGCGCGACCGCGCCCTGGGCTGGATCGACGCCCAACGCCGCCGCAACCTGCCCCGCCTGGCCAACAACACCCGCTTCCTGATCCTGCCCTGGGTGCGCGTGCCGCACCTGGCCAGCGCCATCCTGGGGGCCATCGCCCGCCGCATCGGCGCCGACTGGCAGACCAAATACGGTCACGGGCTCGACGCGCTGGAGACCTTCGTCGAGCGCGACCGCTTCGCCGGCACCTGCTATCGGGCCGCCAACTGGCGCCACGTCGGCGCCACCCGCGGACGCAGCCGCCAGGACCGCGACCACACGCGCGCCGTGCCGGTCAAAGACGTGTATCTCTACCCGCTGCGCCGGAGGTCGCGATGAACGCCCTGCGCAGCCTGGAACAAGCGGTCCTGGCCGAGGGCCGGGAATGGACCCGCCGCCGGCTCGAAGAACACCTGCAGGCCCAGTCCGACGCCCTGCCCGCGCACTGTCCGCAGAGCGGCCAGCCCTTGACCGACACGCGCTGGCGCGATTTGCAGTTGCACACCGTCGCCGGCGGGGTCCGGCTGCGCGTGCGCCACGGCTACTCGGCGGCCTTGCAGCGGTGGGTGTGTCCGGCGCGGGAGGCCTGGGGTCTGGCGGCCTATCAACGCTTGAGTCCCGAGTTGGAAGCCCGCCTGACCTACACCGCCACCGAAACCGGCTCTTACGAACGGGCCGCGCGCATGGCCGACACCTGGGGCAGCCCCGCCAGCGACGGCTGCATCCACGACCACCTCCAACGCCTGGGCGCGGCGGCGGCCAACCTGGAGTTGCCCACGCCCGCGCCACCGCCGCGCGAACCCGACTTCAGCTTGGTGATCATGCTCGACGGCTGGATGGCGCGCGAGCGCGGCCCGGACTGGGGCGCGGGCCCGCGCCAACGCAACCCGCAGCGCATCGCCTGGCATGAGATCAAGTCGGCGGTCATCTATCGGCTGGAACAACGCGCCCAGAGCGCCAGCGGTCGCGGCCTGCTGGTGGAGAAATACGCCGTGGCCACGCCGCCGGAGACCGCGCCGGTGGACTTCGGAGCCGCCGTGCAGGCCGAGGCGCGTCGCCGCGGACTGGGCCGAGCCAAGGTGGTCTATCTGGTGATGGACGGGGCGGTGTGGCTGTGGGACCTGGCCGACGACCGGCTGGCCACCGCCGTCAAGACCCTCGACTTCCATCACGCGCGCGACCACCTCTGGGCCATCGCCCACCTGCTGCATGGCCAGGACACGCCCGAGGCACGGGCGTGGGTGCAGCCCCTCTTGCAATCGCTGCGCACCGGCGGCGAGGCGCGGGTCGTGCGGCGGCTGGAGCAGTTGCTCCCAACCCCGGCCTCGCGCCCGGCCCTCACCCAGACCGCCCTTGAACGGGAAGTGCGCTACTTCCAGACCCACCGCGACCACCTGCACTACCAGGCAATGGCGGAGGCCGGCGCCCCGCGGGGCAGTGGAGCCGCCGAGTCTTTGGGCAAACAACTGCAGCGGCGCCTGCGAGGGTGTGGTCAAGCCTGGAGCCGCCCGGGCCTGACACATCTGCTGCGGGTCTGCGTCCTCGTCAAAAACCGCGACGACCCGCTCCTCTGGAACTGATACCTACCGACAACCAGAGGATGCACCGCTACGAGCCGGGCTCCTTCTATATTGCCGATCGCGGCTACCTGGACTTCAGACGACTCTATCGCCTGCATCTTTGTGGAGCGTTCTTCGTGACTCGCGCCAAGAAGAACTCCCGCTTCCAGCGGCGTTACTCCCGCCCGGTCGACAAATCCACCGGTCTGCGTTTCGACCAAACGGTCGTGCTCAGCGGCTTCTATTCGCGGCGAGAGTATCCGGAGACTTTGCGCCGGATCGGCTTTCGCGACCCCCCAACCGGCAAGGCGCTGGTGTTCCTCACCAACAACTTCACCGAGCCGGCGCTGACGATTGCTCAACTCTATCGCTGTCGCTGGCAGGTCGAGTTGTTCTTCAAGTGGATCAAACAGCATTTGCGCATCAAAGCGTTTTACGGCACTTCCGAGAATGCCGTGCGCATCCAAGTCTGGGTCGCCATTTCCTTGTATGTCCTGGTTGCCATCGTCAAGAAGCGGCTCTGCCTCTCGGCCAGCCCGTACACAATTCTACAGATTCTGAGCCTTTCACTTTGGTTCTTCGCTGTTTTCGGTGGAATGCCTGTAGAGTTGGGGCATGACACCTGAACGCATGTTTCAAGAACTGTTGGGATTGGGGCTGAGCTGGGAAGTGAGCGAGAGCCGGTTTGACCACAAGACTTCGACGGTCGTCTTGGAGATACGGGAGACCGCCCGGCTGTGGGAGAGTCAACGCTGCCCCAAGGAGGGTGGCTTGGTGTATTGCTATGACCATACCGAGGAGTTGGTCTGGCGGCATCTCAATGTGTTTCAGCACCGCTGTGAGATCCGGTGTCGGCTGCCGCGCAAGAAGTGCCGGCAGTGCGGGGGGGTCTATCGGGTGCGTCCGCCGTGGGAAGGATTAAGCGGGCATTTCAGCCGGGAGTTTGAAGCCTATGCGCTGTTGCTGATGCGGGAGATGCCGGTGAACCAGGTGGGCAAGTTGGTGGGCGAGAGCGACACGCGGTTGTGGCGGATGCTCTTCAAGCATGTGGAGGGGGCTTACGCGGAAGCCGATTTTACCAATGTGTGTTGCGTGGGCGTGGATGAACTCAACGTGCGTAAGGGCCAGGAGTATGTCAGCGTGTTTGCCGACCTGTTGGCCAAACGGGTGCTCTTCGCCACGGAGGGCAGGGATAAATCCACCTGGGAGCGGTTCGTCCAAGCACTGGAAGCGCACAATGGCCATCGGCATGCGATCACGCAGGCCAGCATGGACATGAGCCAAGCCTATCGGAGCGGCGTGGCGCAGACCTGCCGCAACGCGCAGGTGGTGTTCGACAAGTTTCATGTGATCGGCCACGCCAACAAAGCCGTCGATCAAGCGCGGCGGGCCGAGATCCGGCATGGCGCCCGCGGGGCGGGGCCAAGCTTGCGGCGCAGCCAGTGGCTCTGGCGCAAGAATCCCGAAAACTTGACCCAGGGGGAGCAGGCGCGCCTGGAGCAATTAGACCAGGAAAACCTCGGCACGGCCAAAGCGTATCAGATGCGGCTCGGCCTACAGGACATCTATCGCTTGGAGAGCGTGCAGGCAGCCCGGCACCGCTTTGGGGCGTGGTGCCGTTGGGTGCGCTGGGTCGCCAAGAAGCATGTGAGCTACATATTCCTCTCGATGCTCAAGGTCGCCAAGATGATCGAGTCCAACCTCCCGGGCATTCTGGCCCATTGGAAATGGCGGCTGACCAACGCCTTCATGGAAGGGCTCAACAGCGTGTTCCAGGCTACCAAACGCAAAGCGCGCGGCTATCGTTCCAGCGAATACCTCATCACCATGCTTTACTTTGTCGCCGGCAAGC
>JBFYTD010000349.1:0-3683 GCA_041300885.1 Anaerolineae bacterium
CGTTGCCACGGCCACGCCCACCCGCACGGGCACGCCAACTCCGGCCAACGCCGAAACCGCCCAGGCCCGCATCATCCTGGTCACCATCGAGGCGCTCACTACCGGCACCTGGACGCCGACCTACACGGCCACGCCCACCGGCGCGCCGCCTGCAACCGGGGCGGCCGGCGCGGCCGCCCTCACGCCCACCCCGCAGGTCGCGCCGCTGGCCACCGTCACCCTGGTCGAGGGCGCGCCGCAGGCGGTGGTGCTCGGCGAACGCATCAACGTGCGCGCCGGCCCGGGCACCGAATTTCCCGTGCTGGGCGTTCTGCCCGCCGGCGCGCGCCTGTCCTTGCAGGGCCGCAGCGCAGACAGCGCCTGGCTGCTGGCCTGCTGCGTCAACGGCCAGCCTGCCTGGGTCGCCCAGTTCCTGGTCCAGCCCGAAGGCGCGATCGAGGACCTGCCGATCCAACCCGCGCCCACCGGCCTGCTGGAGCGCGCTGTTGCTGCGGTCACTGCCGGCCGCCAGCTCACCCCTGCCAAATCGACAAAATCAGTGCAATCCGTGGCAAGAATCGGATAGGATCGCTTATGGAACTCCGCCATTATTTCAATACAATCCGCAAATGGCTCTGGCTGATCGTCCTGGCAACCGCAGTCGCTACCGCCGCGAGCTTCATCGCTACACGCCAACAGGCGCCGATCTACAGCTCCAAGACGACGTTGATCGTGGGCAGCACCATCGAGAACCCCAACCCCACCGGCAACGATATCTGGCTGGGGCAGCAGTTGGCGCAGACCTACGCGGAGCTGGCCAAGCGCGATGCTATCAAACAGGGCGCAATGCAGGCCCTGGGCCTGGCCTGGCTGCCGCAGTACACGGTGACGCTGGTGCCCAACACCCAGTTGTTGGAGGTCAACGTCATCGACACCAGCCCCGAGCGCGCCCAGGCCGTGGCCCGGGAGCTGGCGCGCCAGCTCATCGAGCAGAGCCCCAGCGCGCCCGAGCGTGAGCAGATAGACCGCCAGGCATTTGTCACCAAGCAGTTGCAGGAGCTGGAGGCCAACATCGACGCCACCAAGGCGCGCATCGAGGAGCTGCAAACGCAGTTGGTGGACATGTTCAGCGCGCGCCAGATCGCCGACACCCAGACGCAGATCGCGGGCCTGGAGCAGAAGCAAGCCAGCTACCAGTCCAACTACACCGCGCTGCTGAGCTTCGTCTCGGGCGGCGCCAACAGCATCCGCGTGGTGGAGCCGGCGCCCTTGCCCACCGCGCCCATCGGTCCCAACACGGGTATGACCATCCTGCTGGCCGCGGCCATCGGCATGCTGCTGGCCCTGGGCGCGGCTTTTCTGCTGGACTACCTGGACGACACGATCAAGACGCCGGAGGACGTCCAGTCGGCCACCCATCTGGCCACGCTGGGCGCCATCGCCCGCATCGAGGGCGAGACCGCAGCCGACAAGCTGGTGACAGTCTCGCAGCCCAAATCGCCCAACGCCGAGGCCTACCGCATCCTGCGCACCAACCTGCTCTTCTCGGCCGTCGACAATCCGCCGCGCTCGTTGCTGGTCACCAGTTCCAGCCCCGGCGAAGGCAAGAGCACGACGCTGGCTAACCTGGGCGTGGTCATGGCCCAGCAGGGGCAGCGGGTGGTGCTTGTCGACGGCGACCTGCGCCGGCCGACGTTGCACCGTCTGTTCCAGGTGCCCAACGCCACGGGGCTGACCAACGCGCTGCTGAACGAGCATCCGACGGCGGCGCCCTTTATTCAGTCCACTCCGGTGGAGAACCTGAGCATCTTGACCAGCGGGCCGCTGCCGCCCAACCCGGCCGAGCTGCTGGGCTCCGCGCGCTTCGGCGAGCTGCTCAGGGATATCCACCAGCATGCCGACGTGATCCTCATCGACAGCCCGCCCGCGTTGGCCGTCACCGACGCGCCGGTGCTGGCCCGCCAGGTGGACGGCGTGCTGCTGATCGTGGACGCCGGTGTGACGCGGCGTCAATGGGCCGCCAGCGCGCAGGAGACGCTCAGCAAGGTCGGCGCCAAGGTGTTGGGTGTGGGGCTGAACCGTCTCCAGCCGAAGAGCAGCGGCTATTACTACTACTACCATCACTACTACAGCGACGACAAGGCCCAGTCCCAACGCGGTCGCCAGCCGCGCGGCTGGCGGCGCTGGCTGCCCGGATCGAGCTAACGCCGCCGTGCGCATCGTCTACGTCCTGCTCTCCCCGACCTTCGGCATGCACCAATACACCGCCGATCTGGCCAATCACCAGGCTGCCGGCGGCGAACAGGACGTGCATCTGGTAACCACCCGCACGCTGCCGGCGGATCGCTACAGTCCGCGGGTCCATATCCACAGCCCGATCAGCACGCACAGCACCGGCTTCGCGCCGGAAGGCCTGGCCCTGCGCCGCCTCGGCCAGGTCAAGCAGAGCATCGTTGCGCTCCGGCCCGATGTCGTCCACGTCAGCGGTGTGCATCTGTGGAACGTGCCGCTGGTGCGCTGGCTGGCCGACCTGCGCATTCCTTGCATCCATACGCTGCACGACCTGGATCCGCACATGGGCGTGCGTTTTGGCGGGCTGATCCGCCTCTGGAACCGGCTGATCCTGGACTCGGCCAGCCACATCCTGGTTCACGGGCGTCTCTACCGCGAGCGCCTGCTCGCTCAGGGCCTGCCCGCCGGCCGTATTACCGTCACGCCACTCTTGCACTTATTCCTGAGCTATCACGGGTTTGTTGACTTGCCGGAAACTGTGGTAGAATACCAGCCCTGGGCCCTGTTCTTTGGCCGCCTGGAGCGCTATAAGGGAATTGCAGAACTTCTCAGCGCCGAGACGCTGTTAGTCCACAAGGAGCAAGGGAAATGCCTGGTGCTGGCAGGGCCAGGCTCGCCGGCCGGGGTAGACCTTGTCACCTGTTCCGCCCGTGTGGAGGTGCGCAACCGGCTGATCCAGGACGCAGAAGCTGTCGATCTCTTCCACCGCTGCGGCCTGCTGGTGTTGCCGTATCTGGATGCCACCCAATCGGCCCTGGTGGCTGCAGCCTATTACTTCAACAAGCCCGTGATCGTCACCCGCACCGGAGCGCTGCCTGAATATGTTCAGGAGGGCCAGACCGGTTGGGTAGTCCCGCCAGCGGACCCTGCGGCCCTTGCCGCTTGTCTGGAGGAAGCTCTGGCAGACCCCGCCCGCTTGCAGCGCATGGGAAGCGCCGGCCGGGCGTGGTATGACGATCAGCGAGAGTGGGAAGCGCACACGTTGCGCAAGATGTACGAGTCTGTTGTGGCAGCAGCACGATAGGAAGGGTTTATGGACGCCGAAATTCGGTCGGGGAGATCCCCTCTCAAGCCCCTGCACAGCGCGGCGGAATTCGGGCGCCGGCGGCGCATCTCGCTGCCGCGCATGCACATACGAACCTCCGAACGCAAGCTGCTGCTACTGCTGGTCGACTTGTTGATCATCAACGCCGCGCTGGTGGTGGCCTGGATGCTGGGCGGCAAGTCGCCCGTTGCGCCGCAAACCCTGCTCTCGCTGTACAAGTGGTTCATTACGTTGACGATCGTCTGGGGCGTCTGCGCGCTGTTCTTCGACGTGTATGATCTGGCGCGCGCGGCCAGCACTACCCAGATCGTGCGCAGCGCCGGCGCAGCCGCGCTGGTCACCGTGTCGGTCTACATCCTGATCCCCT
>JBFYTD010000350.1:0-3682 GCA_041300885.1 Anaerolineae bacterium
GCGGCGGTGACGCGGGCGGAGCAGACCGGCGCCGGCTTCACCTACGGCGGCAGTTGGGGAGCGATCACCAACAGCCGGGCCAGCGGCAACACCTACGCCCGCTCGCGCACGGCCGGCCACACGGTCAGCTACGCGTTCAGCGGTGATTGGGTGGCGCTGGGTCTGTTCGGCGCCAGCAGCCACGGCCAGGCCGAGTTGTTCATCGACGCGGTCAGCCAGGGGGTGATCGACCTGTACCGCCGCGAGGACACCGCCTACAGCCTCACCTTCGACGGCCTGGGCGGCGGCGCACACACCATCTCGCTGACGGTGCTGGCCACCAGCAACCCCAAGAGCAGCGACAAGTGGGTCGGCATCGACTACGTGGACACTTGGGACGGCGCGGCCTTGCCCGACGGCCTGTTCGAGCAGACCGACCCGCGCGTGCTGCTCAGCGGCGGCTGGAGCAACGTCAACGACGCCAACGCCAGCGGCGGCTCGTACATTCGCTCCAGCGCCGGCAACGCCTGGTTCACCTTCAGCGGCGACTCCTTCACCTACCGCGCCATGACGCGCAACGCAGCGCACACGGTGCGCCTCACGGTGGACGGCGACTACCTGACCGACCTGGACCTGTTCGGCTGGACCAACACGCCGCGCGTCTTCTCCTTCCAGGGCTTTGGCCCCGGCGTACACGTGGTGCAGGTCAGCAACCTAAACGATGAGGGCACCGTGGACAGCTTTAGCCAGCCCGGCTCGGCGCCGTGGACCGATCCCAGCCCGCCGCCGGCCAGCTTCCAGCGCTACGAGGAAGACCACGCCGGCTGGCTCTACAACAGCGAACCGTTCACGGTGACGGTACGCACCTGGACGCGCGAGTCCGTCGGGGCGACAGCGCCCTACGCCAGCCAGGGCCAGCTCATCTGGTCGACCACGGCCGCGGACAACGCATCGCTCCTTATCGACGGTAGTTGGGCTGCGGTCGGCTTCATGGGCGACACGCAGGGCGGAAGCGCCGAGGTCTTCCTGGACGGCGTCAGCCAGGGGGTGATCGACACCTACCGTCGCGAGGTGGAGCCGGTCAGCTTCACGCTGGGCGCGTTCAGCCCCGGCAGCCACACGGTCACGATCAGCGCGTTGGGCGACGGCCGGGTCAAGCTGGACTACCTGGACGTCTGGGACGGCGTTGCCCTGCCCGACGGCGTGTTCGACCACAGCGGCCTGGGGCGCTTCTACCTGGACGACACTTGGGACCTGCGCACATCTGTCGCGCCGCCCGGGCAGTTCCTGCGTAGCAGCGTGGGCAACGCCTGGTTCCCCTTTACCGGGGACAGCGTCAGCTATCAGTCATGGAACGACAACACCTTGCGCAGAGTGAAGCTCTACGTGGACGACAGCTTCAAGGGCGTCTTCGATCTGGACGTGTCCGGCGTGACGACACCCACCTGGTCCTTCGACGGGCTAGGCGCAGGCGCGCACGTGCTGCGCGTGCAGGGCTACCGCAATAACGCCTCCATCGCCGCTTTCAGCCAGCCCGGCTCGGCCCCCTTCTACACGCCGCCGGCCATCGGCGCCTTCCAGCGTTACGAAGAGGACTGGCCCGCGATCCTCTACAATGGAGCGCCCTACACCACGACCGTAACGACCTGGGCGCGACTGGACAACATCACGTCTGGCGCGACCAGTGGCGGCCAGGTGATCTGGTCGACCACGGCCGGCGACACGGCTACCTTCGCCTTCGACGGCGTCAAAGTGGGCGTGGGCTTCCTGGGCAGCCGCTTCGGCGGCCGGGCCGAGATCTTCATCGACGGCGTCAGCCAGGGCGTGATCGACACCTACCGCAACGAAGACGACTTGCTTAGCTTCTACTACGATGGCCTGGCGGCCGGGCCGCATACGCTGGCGATCAACGTGCTGGGCACGAGCAACCCCAACGCCAGCGGCGCACGCGTCTACCTGGACTACATCGACGTTTGGGATGGCACACCGCTGCCGGATGGAACCTTCGAGCAGGATGACAGCCGCGTGCTGCGCAGCGGAGACTGGTACAACCAGACCGACGCCAACGCCAGCGGCGGCAGCTACGGCCGCGAGGGCCTGCTAAACCAGGCGTCCATGTGGTTCCCCTTCAGCGGCGACTCGGTGACCTATCAGGCCATGGCGCGCAGCGACGGCGTGTTCGCCATCGCCAAGATCGACGGCCAGGTCGTGGGCACGCTCGACCTGTACAACAGCACCACGGTCACGCGCACCTTCTCTTTCGACGGCCTTGGCGCGGGCGCGCATGTGCTGCACATCCAGCGCTACCGCGGCGAGCTGACGGTGGATGCCTTCCGCCAGCCCGGCAGCGCGCCCTTCTTCACGCCGCCGGCGATCGGCGCCTTCCAGCGCTACCAGGAGGACTGGCCCGCCATCCTCTACAACGGAACGGCCTATAACCTGGCGGCGACCACCTGGGCGCGGCTGGACAACATCACGTCTGGCGCGACCAGTGGAGGCCAGGTGATCTGGTCAGCCACGGCTGGCGACACGGTTACCTTCGCCTTCAACGGCGTCGAGGTGGGCGTGGGCTTCCTGGGCAGCCGCTTCGGCGGCAACGCCGAGATCTTCATCGACGGCGTTAGCCAGGGCGTGATCGACACCTACCGCACCGAAGACGATTTGCTTAGCGTCTACTACGACGGCCTGGCGGCCGGGCCGCACACGCTGGCGATCAACGTACTGGGCTCGAGCCACCCCAACGCCAGCGCGACACGCGTCTACTTCGACTACATCGACGTCTGGGACGGCACGCCGTTGCCGAACGGAACGTTCGAGCAGGATGACAGCCGCGTGCTGCGCAGCCCGGACTGGTACAACCAGACCTTCGCCAACGCCAGCGGCGGCAGCTATGCCGGCGAAGGCCTGCTAAACCAGGCGTCCATGTGGTTCCCCTTCAACGGCGACTCGGTGACCTTGCAGGCTATGGCCCAGAGCAACGGCGACCAATTCGCCATCGCCAAGATCGACGGCCAGTTCTTGGGCTATCTCAACCTGTACAACAGCACGACCGTGACGCGCACCTTCTCCTTCGACGGCCTGGGCGCGGGGCTGCACGTGCTGCACATCCAGCGCCAGCGCGGCGAGCTGGCGGTGGACGCCTTCCACACGCCGGGCAGCGCGCCGTTCTTCACGCCACCCAGCTACGCCGGCATCGTGCGCCACGAGGAAAACCACCCAGACCTGCGCTACGGCGGCTGGCCCTTCAACCAGCGGCCGCAGTCTTGGAGTTTGACCAGCATCGGCCAGGCCAGCGGGAACTTCGTCATCGGCTCAGGCACAACCAACAACACGGCCTCCTTGCAGTTCAACGGCACCTGGGTCAGCGTCGGTTTCCTGGCCCGCAACAACGGCGGCCAAGCCGAGATCCTGATCGACGGCGTCAGCCAGGGCATCGTCGGCCTGTACAGCGCAGCCGACGACGTCCTTTCGGTGCAGTTCGGCGGCCTGAGCGCCGGGCCGCACACCGTCGAGGTACGGGTGGTCGGCGCGCCCGACCCGCCCAGCACGCAAAACAACGTCTGGATCGACTACATCGACACCTACGACGGCACGGCCGTCTCCGACAGCTTTAGCAACGCCAACCTGGCGCAGCATAACGGCCGCATCCACTTCAGCACCTACCTGGGCACCTACCCGGCCGCCAACGGCATCGAGGGCGACT
>JBFYTD010000351.1:0-3682 GCA_041300885.1 Anaerolineae bacterium
AGATCTGCCACGCTCGAAAGCCGGCCTGCGCAGTCTGCCCGCTGAAGCCGCACTGCGACCATTTCGCCAGCACGGCAAAGTCTCAACAGGACGCTGATTTTCGCTGATCGACGCTGATCAGAGGGGAAGAAGCACGAAATTTCCCCTTCTGATCTGCGTCTTCTGCGTTTATCTGCGTCTCAACATGGTCTGAGTATCAATTGGACGCCGATCAGAGGGGAAGTAGGGCAAGTTTCCCCTTCTGATCTGCGTTCATCTGCGTCCAATTCAGAGAAGTACAAGCATCGGAAGAAGGAGCTTGCATCCCATGGCCCGCAAAGTCCTGATCATCATTCTCGCTATCGTTGGCGTCCTGGCGCTGGTGCTGGCCGGCGCGTTTCTTTTCCTGCGCTCCAGCGCAGCCACCGCGACAGGCGGCGCGCTGGAGGTGGCCGGCCTGCAAAGCACGGTCACGGTCCAGCGCGACGAGAACGGCGTACCCCACATCTACGCCGACAACGCGCACGACCTGTTCTTTGCCCAGGGCTACGTCCAGGCCCAAGACCGGCTGTTCCAGATGGACTTCCAACGCCGCGTCGGCACAGGCACGCTGTCGGAGGTGCTGGGCGAGGCCACGCTGGAGACCGACCAGTTCCTGCGCACCCTGGGCACCGGCCGGGCGGCGGCGGAAGACCTCGCCGTGCTGGACGCCGAGACCGTGGCCCACCTGCAAGCCTACGCCGACGGCGTCAACGCTTTCATCGCCGCCAACCCTGACAAGCTGCCCATCGAGTTTCGCATCCTGGGCTACACGCCGCAGCCCTGGCAGCCGCTGCACACCTTGGTCTGGGGCAAGATGATGGCCTGGAGCCTGGGCGGCAACTGGGAGAGCGAGCTGATGAACGCCCGCCTGATCGAGGCGCTGGGCGCGGAGCAAGCGGCCGAGGTCATGACCCGCTATCCCCAGGACGGCCCCTTCATCATCCCGCCGGAGGTCAAGAGCTTTGCCGGGCTGGAACAGTTCGACATGGACCGGGTGTGGGCGGTCAAGAGGATGCTAAGAACCGCGGATCCCGGAGTGGGAAGCAACAACTGGGTGGTGGCCGGCAGCCGCACCACCACTGGCCTGCCGCTGCTGGCCAACGATCCGCACCTGGGCATGCAGATTCCCTCGGTGTGGTACGCCAACGGGCTGCACGGCGGCGGCTTCGACGTGGTGGGCGTGGTCTTTCCCGGCGTGCCCGGCGTGGTCATCGGCCACAACAACCGCATCGCCTGGGGCGTGACCAACCTCGGCCCCGACGTGCAGGACCTGTTCATCGAGAAGATCAACCCCGACAACCCCAACCAATACGAGTTCCAGGGCCAGTGGCTGGACATGCAGGTCATCGAGGAGCCGATCGTCGTCAAGGGTCGAGAGGAGCCGCTGATCCAGACCGTGCGCATCACCCGCCACGGGCCGATCATGAACGACGTCAGCGGCGACATCGGCGAGGACGCGCCGCCGCTGGCCATGCAGTGGACCGCGCTGCAAGGCACGCCGCTGTCGCAGGCCATCCTGCGCTACGACCGGGCGCAGAACTGGGATGAGTTCCGGGCTGCGCTGCAAGACTTCGCGGCGCCGTCGCAGAACTTCGTCTACGCCGACGTAGACGGCAACATCGGCTACCAGGCGCCGGGCTGGATTCCTATCCGCGCCAACGGCGATGGCACCGTGCCCGTGCCCGGCTGGACCGGCGAGTACGAGTGGACCGGCTTCATCCCCTACGAGGAGCTGCCCTTCGTCTACAACCCCGCCGTCGGCTACGTGGCCACGGCCAACAACCAGGTCGTCCCCGACAGCTATCCCTATCTGATCAGCAAGGACTGGGCCGCGCCCTACCGCGCCCAACGCATCGTCGAGCTGATCGAGAGCACCCCGCAGCTCAGCCCCGCCGACTTCGCAGCTATCCAGGGCAACGTCCACCCCGTGCCGGCGGACATCTTCACGCCGCTGCTGGGCCAGATCGACTTGAGCGGCAGCCCGGCGGCCGTGCAGCAGGCGCTGGCCGCGGTGTTGGCCTGGGATCGCCGCATGGCGGCCGATCAGGCCGAGCCGTTGATCTTCGAGCAGTTCCTGAAGCTGCTGACTCAGGAGACCATCGGCGACGAGATCAGCGCGGCCGGCGGCGAGGAGTTGAGCGAGGACTTCCTGTCCGGCTTCCGCAACAACAGCACCCAGACCCTGGAGCGCCTGGCCGGCGAGCCTGACAGCCCCTGGTGGGACGACGTGCGCACGGCCGAGGTCGAGACCCAGGCCGCCATTGTGGCGCGGGCCTTCACCCTGGCCGTGGAGCAGCTTCAGGCGGTTCACGGCGACGATCCGGGGCGCTGGCGCTGGGGCGACGTACACTGGACCAACTTCGACCACCTGGTCTTCGCGTCGGTCAGCCCGTTGGATGGCATCTTCAACCGCAGCATCCCGGCCATGGGCAGCGGCTTCACCGTCAACGCGGCCGGCGCGGACTACGACACCTTCACCATGAACAGCGGCGCCAGCTTCCGCCAGATCGTCGACCTGAGCAACCTGGCCGGCACGCAGTTCATCTACACCACCGGGCAAAGCGGCGACGTCTTCAGCCCCCACTACGCCGATATGGTCGAGCCGTGGCAGAACGTCGAATTCATCCCGCTGCGCTTCGATCGGGCCGATATCGAAGTGGCCGCGCAAGACACGTTGATATTGCAGCCCGCGGAGCAATAGACCTTGATCTATCGTACCAACCAGAAGGCCGCACAGTGCTGTGCGGCCTTCTGGTTGGTACGGTGGAGCGGACAAATGACAGCGCTGGGGCTTTGGTTCACTGGCGCAGTGCCAGTTGCCTGATCAAGCCGCTGGTGCGGCCAGCTCACTCTCCAACACCGCCAGCAGCTCAGCCAGCGGCACGATGCGCCGCTCGGCCTGGTCGCGGCGCTTCAGCTCCACGCCGCCCTGCTCCAGCGAGCGCGCGCTGACGGTGACGCGCAGCGGCAGGCCGATCAGGTCGGCGTCGTTGAACTTGACGCCAGGGCTGGGATCCTCCCGGTCGTCGTACAGCACCTCGATGCCGGCCGCCCACAGCTCGTCGTACAGCCGGTCGGCGACCTCCACGGCCTGCGGCGCCTTCTTGGCCAGCAGCACCAGGTGCACATGGAAGGGGGTCACGCTGGCGGGCCAGAGCAGCCCGGCCTCGTCGTGGTGCGTTTCGGCCACGGTAGCCAGCAGCCGGCCCACGCCGATGCCGTAGGAGCCCATCACAATCGGCCGCTTGACGCCCTGTGGATCGTCGTACAGCGCGCCTAACGCCACGGAGTAGCGCGTGCCCAGCTTGAAAATGTTGCCCACCTCGATGCCGCGCTCGGCGCGCAGCGGGCTGCCGCAGGTCGGGCACGGCTCGCCGCCGCGCGCGGCCACGATGTCGGCCACGATATCGGGTGTGTAGTCGCGGCCGCAGGTGACGTTGCGCAGGTGGTAGCCATCCTCGTTGGCGCCTGACACCAGGTTGGGCGAGGCCGCGACCAGATCGTCGACCACGATGAACGCGCCGGTCACGCCGACCGGCGACCCGTAGCCCGGCTCTGCGCCCACAGCCCTGATTTCCTCCTCGGTGGCCGGCCGCAGCCCGGTCACGCCAGCCGCCTGGCGCAGCTTGGTCTCGTTGACCTCCATGTCGCCGCGGGTGAT
>JBFYTD010000352.1:0-3680 GCA_041300885.1 Anaerolineae bacterium
CTCCCTGCTCGGGCCGGTCTCCTGACCGATCCCGCCGACAAACCCTTGCTCGGGCCGGTCTCCGACCGAGCCCGCTGAGCCTGTCACGTCACGACGTGCTCGGGCCGGTCTCCGACCGAGCCCGCTGAGCCTACAGCGCGTCCATGTCGCCCAGGCCGCCTGCGTCAAGACCCGGCATCGATTCTTCGATGGACTCAGGGCTTTCACCAGCCTCCAGCCGATCCACCATCTCGGTCATCTCGTCGCCCAGGTCCTCGCCCATCTCCGCGCTCATGCGGCGCATCCAGCGGCCCATCGAGCGGGGGTCGTTCTCGTCCAGATCGCCGAAGGCTGCGGGATCGTCCAGGCTATCCAGCCGGCTCTCCTCCGAGCGCAGCACGGCCACGCGCGACATCAGCCGGCTCAGCTCGACGCCGCCGCAGCGCGGGCAGACCGGATGCCCATTCGCCGCCTCGCCAAATGTCTTCCACCAGATGCTAACGCGCCGGCGACAGCTGGCGCAACGATATTCATAAATCGGCACGGTCTCGTCCTTTTGGGGCTATGGAAAGAATAGGGTACACTGGTACGGTAACTTGGTACATTGGTAGATTGGTAATTTGGTAAGCTGGTCGGCTGACCGCTTTACCAATCTACCACTTTACCAATACACCAATCCACCGGATTATACCAACCAGCGCCAATTGCGCCAAGAGTCCCCACCGCAGAAAGAGCCCTCATGCCAGAAACCGATGTCACGATCGATCCCTACGAGACCCTCCATGCCCCGCGGCCGCTGCTGGTAATCCTGTCCGGCCCCTCGGGCGTGGGCAAGGACGCGGTGATGGCCCAGATGCGCGAACAGAACGTGCCTTTCTACCAGGTGGTGACGGCCGCCACGCGCGCCCAGAGGCCCGGTGAGATCGACGGCCAGGACTACCACTTCGTCAGCATCGAGCGCTTCGCCGGGATGATTGAAAAAAAGGAACTGCTGGAGCATGCCGTGGTCTATGGCGACTACAAGGGCATCCCCAAATTCGAGGTGCGCAAGGGACTGGAGAGCGGGCTGGACGTAGTGCTGCGCGTCGATGTACAAGGCGCGGCCACCATCCGCAGCCTGGTGCCGCAGGCCGTGGCCATCTTCCTGATTGCCTCGTCAGAGGAGGAGATGGTGGTTCGGCTGCGCGGACGCAAGACCGAAGACCCAGGCATGTTGGCGATGCGTATCGCCACCGCGCGCGAGGAACTGCGCCGCCTTGATGAGTTCGACTACGTGGTGGTTAACCGGGACGGCTGCCTGGGCGAGGCTGTGCTTCAGGTGCTGGCCATCATGACGGCCGAGCGTTGCCGGGTGGACTGGGAACCGGTGGAGTTGTGAGGGTAGATATGGACACAGGTAGACAAGTAGACAAGGGTATCGGCATGGACGCGGCGGGCGCGACATTCGAGGGTGGGATGGTGGGCTACCGCATTCCCATGGCCCGGCCGCGCTGGACCTTCATCCTGCTGGGCATTAACATCGCCGTCTTTATAGCCATGACCGTCTTTGGCGCCCTCAATGGCCTGGGGTTGAACGGCAGCCAGGACTTCCGCGTGCTGCTGACCTTTGGCGCGATGCAAAACGAACTGATCGCCCAGGGCGACTACCATCGCCTACTGACCAGCATGTTTCTACACATCGGCCTGATCCACCTGGCCTTCAACAGCTACGCCCTCTTCATCGTGGGCCAGGACGTGGAACGACTCTACGGCTCAGCCCGCTTTCTGCTGATCTACTTCCTCAGCGGCCTGGGCGGCAGTCTGGCTTCCTTCGTTTTTGGCGCGGGCGGCATCTCGGCCGGCGCCAGCGGCGCGATCTTCGGACTGATCGGTGCATCTATCGCCTATTTTTATCTGCATCGCCAGACCTTTGGCCAGCGCGGCCAGGCCCAGTTGCGCAGCCTGCTGATGCTGGCCGGCATCAACCTTGTCTTCGGCTTCACCATCCCCGGCATCAACAACCTGGCGCACATGGGCGGGCTGGTCTTCGGATTGGCCCTGGGCTGGATCCTCGCGCCCAAGTACCAGGCCCCCTCGGTCTTCACCCCCAGAGCCGACGGCGCGCTGACCCTGGAAGACAGCACTACCATCGGCCGCCGCCTGCCCATGCTGCTGGCCGTCACCGTGATCCTGGGCGTGCTGGCGCTGGTGGGGACGATGCGTTGGGGAGGATAGGCAGAGCCCATGAGTCTCAAACCTCCACGACTGCGCCAGGGCGACACCATCGGCATCGTCAGCCCCTCGTGGGGCGGCGGCGCCCACTTCCCCCACCGCATCGAGCGCGGCGTAGCGCATCTGCGCTCGATGGGTTTCCAGGTCAAGCTGGCGCCGCACGCGCTCAACAGCCGCGGCTTTGTCTCCGACACGCCCCAGAATCGGGCGGCCGACATCCACGCCATGTTCCTCGACCCTGAGGTGACGGCCATCATCGCCAGCATCGGCGGCGATCACGCCTGCCACCTGCTGCCGCTGCTGGACTTTGAGCTGATTCAGGCGCACCCCAAGATCTTCGTAGGCTACTCCGACGTCACTGTGCTCAACGTGGCCCTGCACAGCATGACCGGCCTGGTGACCTTCAACGGCCCAGCGCTGATGACCGACTTCGCCGAGTATCCTGCGATGCTGGGCTACACAGAGCGCCACTTCTTGAGGACGGTCTGCGCCCCTGAGCCGGCCGGAGCGATCGAGCCATCGGACTGGTGGACAGAGGAGACTCTGGATTGGGCAACGCAGGCCGATCTGACGCGGCCGCGAGCGCGCACGGTCAATGAGGGTTGGTCGTGGCTTACGCCGCGCCGCGCCGAGGGGGTGTTGATCGGCGGCTGTATCGAGTCGCTCCAGCACCTGCGCGGCACGCGCTACTGGCCCGACTGGAGCGGCGCGATCCTATTTGTCGAGACCTCGGAGGACAAGCCCAGCCCTGCCACTGTAGACGGCATGCTGATGGATTACGAGAACATGGGCGTATTCGACCGCCTGGCCGGGCTGTTGGTAGGCCGGCCCATGCGCTACAGCCGCGAAGAGCGGCAAGCGCTGCGCGAGATCGTCCTCGCACGCACTAGCCGCTTCGATTTCCCCATCATCACCGACATGGACTTCGGCCACACTGCGCCGCAGATGACCCTGCCCCTCGGCTGCCGCGCAATGATCGATGGCGACCAGCAGCGTTTTGCGATTGTCGACGGGGCGGTAACCTAGCCGGAGTGCCTTGAGAGCCTGACCGACGCCATAGCGCTGATACTCCAGGATCGACGAGGGGATGGCCTGCGAGGTGTGCTGGCCAGCGCCATGTCCGAGGTCATATTCGTAGTCGGTGCCTGAGATAGGACGAGAGAAGGGCGACTGATGTTCGCTGAAATTGCAGTCCACACCCCGATGGCCCGTCGTATGCAAGCTGGCGACGAGGCCGGCGCTGAAGATGCGCCCCTGGGCGCGACCTTCCACTACAGCGTGCCGGCGCACCTGGCTGAGACGCTGCGGCCCGGCCACCTGGTTTGGGTTCCCTTTGGCCGCGAGGAGTTACATGGGGTAGTGCTGGCTCTGACGGACGCTGCGCCGGAGGGCATGCGCACGCGGCCCCTGCTCGATTTGGTGTTGCCAGAGCCGGTGTTGACGCCTGCGCAGCTCGGCCTGGCCCGCTGGCTGAGCGGCCGCACGCTGGC
>JBFYTD010000353.1:0-3675 GCA_041300885.1 Anaerolineae bacterium
TGTCGCAGCCGTCGCGCAGGCGCGCCAGCAGGTTGGCCAGCGTCACCTGTCCCCGCGTGGCCAGCTCGGCGGTTGGAATGTCGCCCAGGCCGGCGCGCGCGGCAGCCAGTTCCTCTTCCGTGCGCACCTCGGCCAGGGTCGTGCCACGCACGTCCGGGCTGGCGACTGCCACCAGCGCCCGCAGTGCGTCCCGTTCAGCCGTGCGCGCTGGCCGCCAGTCCTTGCCGTCCAGGTAGCGCGAGAAGCGCAGCCACTCGCCGGCCACCAGGGGCGCATCACTGCCTGGCAGGCGCAGCGTCTCCCAGCGTAGGCTGTGCAGCGCCTCGGCGCCGGCGCTGATGAACAGGCGCAGGTGCAGCGGCGTTTGCTGGCTGGCAGCCACGGCCAGCGCCTGGTCGAGGAAACTGCGCAGGTCTGGGCTGCCGAAGAGCTCGGCCGCCAGTTGCTCGCCATAGGCCACAGGATCGTGTTGGCGCTGGCGCAGCGCGGCTTCGTCCAACGCCAACGAGCCGCTGGCGGACTTGTCCTGTCCGGCGGTGGGGTGGCGAAAGCGCAGGGTCACGCCATAGTCGTTGGCGCTGCGATGAAAGACGGAGATTTCGAGATCGGCTTGGGACACCAATGGAATACCTCGACGGCGCCTCAATCGAAAAACGGGAGATCGGTTGTCGAAAAGAACCCCGCTGACACGTGCAGAGCCCCTCGCTGATGGAGGCAGCAGGTTCAGCGTTTGACTAAAGCGGCAAACGGAGTGGCGGCAAGAGCTGGGCCACATGATCGATCCAGCGCCGGGAGTTTCGCCGGGAGGCGATGTTCGGGCGGCGATGGGGGACACAATCTAGTCCTCGAACCCTGGCAGTGATCTAGTGTTACCGCTTATAACATAGATAAACGAGGATGTCAAGCGAGAATTTGATTGTCCAATGGAAATCCTACAGTTGTGTGCTGCATCAACGCGCCTGTGTAGGGCATAGCGCAGCCCCTTTTTGTTGGCCGTGCGTAACAGGTGGGCATGAGGCGCGTGCGCTATTTTCCGTAACAGGCAAGGTGTTGTAAGATTGGGCCGTCTCAGTGCAGAACTGCGACGCCGGACGACACCGATCAGCCCGGAGATCAGCGGCAAACGAGCGGCAACCCGGGCCTGGAGAGATGAATTTGGCTATTACACCCAAATGGTTGAGTGAAGCAACTCGTCACGCTGCGCTCAGGGGAGCGAACTGTTGGCGGCCACTGCGCTACAGCGTCGTGTTCCTGGCAGTGTGGGCGTGGATGCTGGCGGCGCTGGCGGCCTGCACGCCTGTCGACAACGGCGTGGGCGTGCAGCGCCGCGACGCCATTCTGCTCTGGCACAACCTGCCCGAAGCGGAGGCGGGCGCGCTGGAGGATGTCCTCGACCGCTACCGCCGCGCCAATCCCGGCGTCGATATCGTCGTGCAGGAGCAAGGCCCGGACATGGACGCCGAGTTCGTGCGCGCGACGCGCTCCGGGCTGGGCCCGAACCTGCTGCTGACCGGTAGCGCCGCTGTGCAGGACCTGGCAGGGGCCAACGCGATCCTGCCGTTGGACGAGCGTGTGACCGACGACGATCTGGCGCGCTTCCTGAGTGTTGCGCTGCGCACCCTGCGCCTGGAGGATGCCCTCTACGGGCTGCCCATGGCGGTGGATACCCAGGTGCTGTACTATAACCGCCGCCTGACCGAGCAGCCGCCCGTCACCGTCGACCAGCTTCTGGAGGAGGCCAGCCGGGGTCAGCGCATTCTGATGAACAGCCAGTTCGTCGATGCGGTCTGGAGCGCGCGGCCGTTCGGCGTGGACCTGTTCGACGCGGCCGGCAATCCTCAGCCCACCACCGACGGCATCCCCAACTGGTTGATCTGGCTGGAACAGGCACGCGACATCCCGGCCTTCATCATGGACGACAACACCGAATCGCTGCGCCGGCGCTTTCTGCAGGGCGATGTGCCCTATTACGTGGGCCACTCCAACGAGCTGAACCTGCTGGATGAGGCGCTGGGGCCAGACCTGGGGGTGGCGCAATTGCCGGCTGGGCCGGCGGGAAGCGCCGGCCCGGCGCTGACCACCACCGCCTTCATGGTCAACGCCCTGTCGTCCCCGGGGCAAATCGAGCGGTCGCTGGACCTGGTGCGCTTCATCACTGGCAATGAGCAGCAGTCGGCGCTGATGCGGGATGCCAACCTGGCGCCGGCCAACGGCCAGGTGCGTATCTCCGAGGGCCTCTACCCGCACATTGCGGCCATCACTGCGCAAGCCCGCACATCCATTCCGTTTCCCAACGACCCACGCACGCAAGAGGCCTATGCCGCGCTGGCTGCCGCCTACAATCGCACGCTAGCTGGGACGGCCAGTGCGACCGAGGCCGCGGCTGCCGCCCAGACGACGCTGATCGAGGAGTTTGGCTTTCCCAGCGGCCAATACACGGCCGGCGCATGCACCGAGCGCGGCCAGTTGACCATCCTGGCCCTGGGCGCCGGCGAGCAGCTCGCTATTCTGCGCACGTTGGCCAGCGGCTTCGCCACGGTCTGTCCCGACATTAACCTGGCCATTCGCGGCGCGCTGGCCACGGGGATCGATGACTTCGCCGGCGAGGACGTTGTCTTGCCCGCAGCCGATCTGTACCTTCTCTCCCACCAACACCTGCCCAGGTTGCTGGAAGCCGAGGCAGTTTCACCCGTCACCGATCTGATCGATCCCGCGCTGGTGCGGCAGATGCGGCCGATCGCCCTGGAGGCCATGCGCGCGGGGGATGAGCTGTACGGCGCGCCGGTGGTGGCCGATCTGCAAGTCTTCTTTCAGAATCAGGCGCTGGCGGGCGATGCGGCCGGCACGCTGGCTGATCTGCGCGCCCAGGCCCAGGCCGGCGCGCCGGTGCTGCTGGATGGCTCGTTCGCCTGGGGATTCTGGGGCGTGGGCGCGTTTGGCGGCCGGCTGTATGGCGAAGATGGGCAGTTCGTGCTGTCGCCCACGGCCCTCACCGCCTGGCTGTCCTGGCTGCAGGAGTCGCAGCAGCGCTTCGGTATACGCACGACGCCCGCGCGCAGTGAGAGCAGGCAGTTGTTTGTGGAGCGCAGAAGCGCCTATTTCGTTGGCCCGTCGGTGGACTACGACGAGTTGAAAGCGGAGATCGGCGACGGCGACTTGCGGGTGGCCTTGATGCCGCTGGGTCCCACCGGGCCGGGCCGGCCCTTTGCCGTGTTCGAGGGCGTGATGGCTGCGGCGGCGCTGCCCGAAGATCAGAGGGCACTGGCTGCTCGCTTTCTGAACTACGCCGCCAGCGTCCCCGCCCAGGATGATCTGCTGCGCCAACTGGGGCTGCTGCCGGCCAACAGCGCCGTGCTGATCGGCGCGTATCCTGACGTGACGCGCATGGCGGTGCAACTGCAAACGGCCACGCTGTTCGAGAACGAGCCGTGGGTGGCAACCGTCTTTGAGCTGGGCGACATCGCCTATCGCCAGGTGCTGCAAGAGGGTGTGGCTCCGGCCGATGCTGTCAGGCAGATGTACGAGGCGCTCAGCGTCGAGGCCGGCCGCTATGGCATCACCGTGCCGACGCCCGACCCAACGCCGCAACCCAGCGCCACGCCCACGCCAGCCGCTCCACCGCCGCCGGTGGACGAAACCCCCGCGTCACAAGAGAATGACGCCACGCCCACGCCG
>JBFYTD010000354.1:0-3672 GCA_041300885.1 Anaerolineae bacterium
TTATCGAACAGCCACACCTCCAGCGCGGTGGCCCGCTCCGGATCGCCCTGCACCATCTCAGACATGGTCATACCGCACTCACCCCAGTAGGAGCCGTCGGGACCTTCGATGTCGAAGCTCTGGTCGTAGGCGACGTCCCCCTGGTGAAAGACAGCCGTAAACTCCTGGCCCGCGCCGCTGCGCACTGCAGCCGCACCAGGGACCGGTGCAGGCGGCGATGTGGGCCGGCCAGGGCGATTGACGGGAGCTTGGTCGTCAACTAACGGCTCGACGGTGAAGTCCTCGTCCTCACCATCGGGGGTGGCGGAGCGGCCGCGCAACAGCAGCCAGGCCGCCAGGACAATACCGCCAGCCAGCAGCGCCAATCCCAGGATCGTCGCCAGGCTGCTGCCGCCCTGCTGCGGCTCCTGATCCGGCTGGCTGGGGGCTTGGGTGGTCGGTGCGGCCACAGTCAGGCCAACCGCTGCGGCCATAGTGCGCACCCGGTCGGCAGTCACTACATCGCCGGCTGCCTCAGCCTGCTGGATCACCTGGGCGGCCACCTCGGCAACGTGCGCCTGGGTGCCTAGCGTCTGCAAACGCTCGATCGCTTTGCGGTTGTCCTGCGTCAGAGCAAAAGCTTCAGCCTGGGTAGCGACGAACATCTGCTGATCTTCGGCCCGCAGGTCTTGCATCTGCGCGTCAGTCCACTGCACCGGCGCCAACCCCCAACCGAGCACGAACCACCCTATCAACAGGCCAACGATGAAGGCAACGACGATGAAAAGATAGGATCGATTGCGGTCTGACATTTGCGGCCTCCTTGCTGCCGATCAGCCTAACGGGATAACAATTTCTTACTGCCGGTCACTTTGGCCTGCGCTGACGGAAACGCTTCACCGCGGTGCAAAGCTGTGCATGCCAATCAAGCGTCCGGCAGCTTGGTCACTGGTGTCGGATCCTGCCCACGGCTACCGCGCGGATGGGCGTTGCGCACCACCTCGTGCAGCCGCGCCTGGCTGACGTGGGTATAGCGCTGGGTCGTGGCCGGGCTTTCATGGCCCAACATCTCCTGGATCAGGCGGATATCGACGCCTTCGTCCACCAGGTGGGTGGCAAAGGAATGGCGCATGGCGTGGGGCGTCACCTTGCGCTCGATGCCGGCCTGGCGGGCGTAGCGGTCCAACATGCGAATGATGCTGACCCGCCGCAGCCGCTGGCCGAAGCGATTCAGAAACAGCGCGTTATCCGTTTCCTCATTGGCCAGCTTAGGCCGGCCCTGCTGCAAGTAGAGCTTCAAGGCAGCCTCAGCCACGCTGCCGAACAGGGCGATGCGCTCCTTGTTGCCTTTGCCCAACACCAGCGCCTCGCGCCGGGTCAGGTCGACGTCGCGCAGGTTGAGCATCTCCAGCTCGCCCAGCCGAATGCCGCTGCCGTAAAACAGCTCGATGATAGCACGGTCGCGCTGGCCTTGCGGCGTCGCCAGGTCGGGCGCCCGCAGGATGGCCAGCACCTCATCGTAGCTCAGCACCCTCGGCTGACGGGTGCCCTGCTTGGGCGAAGCAACGGTGGACAGCGGGTTACGCGCCAGCACGCCCTCGCGCACGAGAAACGTGCAACAGGAGCGCACCTCGGACAGCCGGCGGGCAATGCTGGCCGGCACGTAGCCGCCCGCCTGCAACTCAGCCAGCCAGCGCCGCACCAGGTGCTTGTCCACCTGCTGCCAGGACGTGGCGCCATGCGCCTGCGCGTACTCGACAAACTGCCCCACCTCCGTCCGGTAGTTGCGGACGGTATAGGGCGACGCGTTGCGCTCGGCCTGCAAGTAGATCACGTAGCGGTCCAGTGCGTCGCGCATGGTAATTGGGTCGTGCGGTCGTTCCTTCGTGTGTTCGTGCGTTCGTTTGTTCGCACAAGGGCGATCTCACGGCCGCACTATCGTACGACCGAACGAACAAACGACCGTACGAACGAACGATCTCACGAAACCGGCTCCAGCTTCTTCAGGTCGAACGAGTGCCCACAGACGGTGCAGCGGGCGCGCTCCTTGCCCGATTGCGTCACCAGCCCGCCGCAGTCGGGACAAGGCGCAGGGATCGGCCGCTGCCAGACCACGAAATCGCACTCCGGATAGCGGTCACAGCCGTAGAAGGTGCGGCCCTTCTTGCTGCGCCGTTCCACCACCTGGCCCTGCTTGCACTTGGGGCAAGTCACGCCAGTTTTGACCACCAAAGGTCGGGTGTAGCGGCACTCCGGATAGTTGGAGCAGGCGATGAACTTGCCGTAGCGGCCATTGCGCAGCACCAGGTCGTGGCCGCACTGCGGGCAAGCCTCGCCGATGGGCTGGGCTTGCACCTCAGCCCGCTCCATGGTGGCCTCGGCTGTCTTGAGCTGCTGCTCGAACGGCCCGTAGAAGCCGCGCAGCACCTCGACCCAGTCGCGGCCATTCTCGGCGATCTCGTCCAGCGCCTCCTCCATGCGCGCCGTGAAGCCCACGTCGAACACGTCCGGGAAGTGCTGCACCAACTGGTCGTTGACCACGTAGCCCAGCTCGGTCGGGTAGAGTCGCTTCTCGCGCAGTTCGACGTAGTCTCGGCCTTGGATGGTGCTCATGATCGGCGCGTAGGTGCTGGGCCGGCCAATGCCGTTCTCCTCCAGCGCCTTGACCAATGAGGCCTCGGTGTAGCGCGGCGGTGGCTGGGTAAAATGCTGCTCCGGCAGCAGGGCCAACAGGTCTAGCAGCTCACCCGTGCTCAGCGCGGGCAGCCAGCCGCTGTCGTCGGGAGCTTCACCCTCGTCGGCGCTGCCGCCGTTCTTCTTGCCATTCTCATCCCGCCCTTCCTCATAGACGCTCATGAAGCCCGGGAAGCGCACGCGTGAGCCGCTGGCGCGGAAGAGGTAGTCGGGGGTTTCCAGCTTCTCGACCAGCGCTGCGGCCGCGGCCGGGCTGAGCGTGGCGAATTCGCGTCGCGGCAGGGCGGCAATGTCCACCGAGATGGTGTCGTACAGCGCAGCTTCCATCTGGCTGGCCACGAAGCGCTTCCAGATCAGGTCATAAAGCACGCGCTGTTCGCGGCTCAGGTGGCGGGCGACCGATTCGGGCGTGCGCAGCACCGAGGTCGGACGAACCGCCTCATGGGCTTCCTGCGCCCCTTTGGCGCGCGTCTTGTAGACCGGCGGCGTGGGGGGCACAAACTCAGGGCCGTAACGCTCGACGATGAACGCGCGCGCCTCGTCCTGCGCCTGCTTGGAGACATTGACGCTGTCGGTTCGCATGTAGGTGATCAGGCCGACCTGCTCGTCATGGCCGATGTCGATGCCCTCATAGAGCTGTTGGGCCGCGCGCATGGTCTGGCGAGCGCCGAAGCCCAGCTTGCGGCTGGCCTCCTGCTGCATGGTGCTGGTGGTGAAGGGCGCTGCCGGCCGGCGGCGGCGCTCACTCTCACGCACGGCCGTCACCAGGTAGTGGGCGCCCTCCAGATCATCGACGATAGCTTGCGTGTCAGCCTCGTTGCCCAGGTCCACCTCGCCGCCCCGCAGCCGATGCAGCTTGGCCAGGAAATCAGGCCGCGGTCGGGCTGTCCGGCTGTCTTGCTGGGCCAGCCGGGCCTGAATCGACCAGTACTCCAACGCGACAAAGCTCGCGATCTCCCGTTCGCGCTCGACCACCAGACGCAAGGCCACCGACTGCAC
>JBFYTD010000355.1:0-3669 GCA_041300885.1 Anaerolineae bacterium
CTGGGCGTCTCCTTCAAGCGCCTACAGTGTACCCCCGACCTCCTGCCCAACGACGTGACCGGCGTCTCGATCTTCAACCAGCAAAGCCGCCAGTTCGAGTTTTTGCCCGGCCCGGCCTTCGCCAACATCTTGCTGGCCGACGAGATCAATCGCGCCACGCCGCGCACCCAGGCCGCGCTGCTGGAGGCTATGGGCGAGCGCCAGGTGACGGTAGACGGCGTGACCCGCCCGCTGGCCCGTCCCTTCATGGTGCTGGCTACCCAAAATCCCATCGAGTACGAAGGCACCTTCCCCCTGCCCGAGGCGCAACTAGACCGCTTCCTGCTCAAGCTCAGCCTGGGTTACCTGAATATGGAGGAGGAAAAAGGTTTGTTGCTGCACCTGCGCCGCGAACATCCCATCGAAACCCTTCAGCCGGTGACCGCTGGCGCGCAGATCCTGCCCCTGGCTGAACAGGTCTGGGACATCCATGTGGACGACACAGTGCGCGACTATGTGGTGCGGTTGGTGCAGGCCACGCGCCAGCACCCCGACCTGATGCTGGGCGCTAGCCCGCGCGGCTCCCTGGCGTTGTACAAGACCAGTCAGGCGCTGGCCGCCCTGCGCGGACGGTCCTACGTGCTGCCCGACGATGTGAAACTGCTCGCGCCGCTGGCGCTGGCCCATCGCTGCATCGTGCGTCCTGAGAGCGCATTGCGCGGGCGCACCGCGGCCCTGGCGGTGCAGCAGATTCTGGCCGAAACGCCGCTGGACATCGGCCAACTGTGAGTTGTCATGCGCGAGCTGCCCTACCTGCTGGGAGTCATGCTCCTCCTCGCCTTGCTGCTGCGGCTTGACTTCGTCTTCTACATTATCTATGTGGTGGGCGGTGTCTGGCTGCTGGCGCGCTGGTCCACGCCGCGCAGCATGAGGGCGCTGACAGTGCGCCGCAACTTCGTCGACCACGCCTTCCTGGGCGAGACCATCCCCGTGGCGCTGGAGCTGAGCAATCGCACCCGGCTACCGATGCCCTGGCTGCGAGTCAACGAGACGCTGCCGCCGGATCTGGCCGCCGCTACCCAGATCAGTCGCGTTTTCACCCTGCGGCCGCGCGAGCAGGTCATCATCGACTACGACCTGCGCTGCCTACGCCGGGGCTACTATCCCATCGGTCCGCTGCGGCTGACCAGCGGCGATCTGTTCGGCTTCGCGGACACTCAGAACCGCGGCGAGGCCGTGCAGCACCTCACCGTCTACCCCCGCATTATCCCGCTGGTGGGGCTGGCGCTGCCTTCACGCCTGCCTTTCGGCACGCTGGCCAGTCCGCAGCGCATGTTCGAGGACCCCGCCCGCATGCGCGGCGTGCGCGAGTACCAGGCCGGCGACTCACAACGCCGCATCCACTGGAAAGCCAGCGCCCACAGCGACAGCCTGCTGGTCAAGCAGTTCTCGCCCGCCATCTCGCTGGAGAGCGTGCTGATGCTCAATTTGCACGCGGACGAGTACGAGCGTCAACGGCGCCATAGCGCCAGCGAATGGGCCGTTGTCGTGGCGGCCTCCGTGGCCGCCTACCTGGAAAGCCGGCGCCAGTCGGTCGGGCTGGCTGTCCATGGCATCGATTCGCTGCTAGACCCGTCGTCAGAAACCTCATATAGCGCTGCACGCCCGCCCATGATCGTGCCGCCGCGCCCCGGCCGCCCCCATTTAATGAAGGTGCTGGAACTGCTGGCCCGGGCCGAACTGCTGGAAGCCAGTGAACCCTTCGTGGCCTGGGCACAGCGCACGGCCGCGCCGCTGCCGTGGGGCGCAACTGTGATCGCCATCACCCCCAGCGGTGACGAGCTGACCTGCCAGGGGCTGCACGGACTGGTGCGGGCTGGCCTGAACGTGGTCATGTTGGTGGTAGAGCCCTACAACCGCTTCGGGGTGGTGCAAGAGCGGGCCCGCCGGCTGGGCCTTACAGCCTACCAGGTAGCTTCGGAGGAAGACCTGGACCGGCTGCAAGCCCACAGCGGCGCCCGCGTGCCGGCCTATCGAGGTACAACGCTATGACTCGGCAGATCGACGAGCTACCCAGCGCCAGCAAGGCCGATAGCCTACAAGACTCCGCCTGGCAGAGCCTGGTCGGCAGGCCGTTGCTGATCGCCGTTCAGGCCAGCTGTCTGGTCGCCGGCCTGTGGGTGATCGCGCTGAACATCAGCGAAACGCCCGGCGACCTGCGTTTTGTACCCATCGTGGTCTTTGCGGCCGCGCTAGCCGGTGTAGCCAGCGCGCAATGGCTGGCCCAGCCCGCCCAACGGCTGGTGGGCAGAACTGGCTTCCAACTGGCGCAGTTGCTGCTGCTGCTGGCCGCGCTACGGGTGCTGACCTGGGGAATGGCGGGCAATTGGCCCACGCCGGCCAGTGTGCGGGGCTATATCCTGGAGCCGTGGACCTTTCTCGATGGCGTCTTTCTGGCGGTAAGCCTGTTGGCTGCGCTGGCCTGGCATCGGGCGGCCGTGGTGGCAGGCATCTTCTACCGCCTGGCATTGACCCCTGGCGAGCTGGCCTACGACAACGAACGTCGGGCAGGTGCTTTCTGGCGCACTGGCCACCTGCCCGAGCGATCCTTGGTCTCGCGCGCCGATCTGGTCGAGCATTACGCCAGCCAGTGGATGTTCGGCGGCGTCTTCCTGGCTCTGTGCGCGGCGGCCACCCAGGTGCGCATCGGCGAGCAGTTGAGCCTCAATGTGCTGGATACAGGCATCCCCTCGTCGCTGGCTGTGGCCATGCTATTATACTTCCTCCTCGGCCTGGCGCTGCTCAGCCAGGCGCGGCTGGCCATGCTGCGCGCCCAGTGGCTGTTGGACGGTGTGGAAATGCCAGAGCGCCTGCCCAGCCGTTGGAACCGCTGGAGTCTGCTGGTCATCCTTGCCATCGGCCTGCTGGCCGCCCTGTTGCCGCTGGGCTCCACCTGGCAGCTCGGCGCGATTGTCAACGCACTGGTGATGTTCTTCGTGCGCATCGCGCTCTTTGTCATCTCTCTGATCATCTCCCTCTTCGCCTTGATTCTAAGCCTCTTCGGCGAGCAGCCGCCGATGCCAGAGTTGCCACAAGAGCTTGCGCCAGCGCTACCACAGGAGTCGATCGAGCCGCTGTTCACGGCGCCGCAGTGGCTGGGCGGCGCCACGCTCTGGGTGATCGTCCTGCTGGCGCTGCTGCTGGCGCTGCGCCTCCTGTTGGGCAGGGATGGACTGGATGTCACGCGGCGCAAGCTGCAGCTGCTGCTGGCGAGGCTTGGGACGCACCTTCGATCCTGGGGTAGGGGCGTGCAAGATGCGGCCAGAAGCATCCAGTTCAATTTGCCAGGCCGGCGCGCCAGGGCCAACGACACGACAGCACGCCAGCCGTGGCGCTTTGTTCGCCTGGGCGGCCTTCCGCCGCGCGAGCAAGTGCGCTATTTCTACCTCAGCACTCTGCGTCGGGCAGCCGACCAGGGCATCGTCCGCCAGCCGGCGCAGACGCCTCAGGAATTCGTCCATGACCTGGAGCAGACCTGGCCCGCTGCCGAGCTGGACGTAGAAGCGCTGACCGAAGCCTTCGTCATCGCCCGCTATGACGCAGCCGAGATCAGCCCCGACGAGGCCCAACAGGTCAAGTCAGTCTGGGAACGCATCAAGCGGGCGCTACGCGGCAAACGTGCCACACAAA
>JBFYTD010000356.1:0-3668 GCA_041300885.1 Anaerolineae bacterium
CTCTCCAGCAGCCACAACATCCAGGGCAGCAGGGCCGACCCCAGCAGCACGTTGAGATGGCCAATGGTCTGGAACCAGCGAAAGCCCCAGAAGGTGATCAACAGCGCGGCCACGGCAGCGGGCAAGCGGTCGAGGAACTGCCGGGCCAGTTGGAAGGCGCCTGCGTAGCCCAGCCCGAAGGTCAGCAGCACGGCCAGGTTGAGGGCGAAGGCCGGCCCGCCCAGCCAGTGCAGCGGCAGCAGGGCAAACAGCATGGCCGGGCCGCCGCCCAAGGTAGCCACCTGCCAACCGTGCGGATAAAACGCCTGCGGGAAGAGCGCCAGGTTCTGCCCGCTGCGCAGCGCCTCGTCGTACCAACTGAGGGCCCACATCGCCTCCAGCGCGTCGCCATAGACAGGCAGCGACCGCCAGAGATCCTGCCCGCGCCAGCCCCAAAGCAAAAACGCTGCCAGCAACAGCCATGGCCCGGCCCGGTCTATGGCATTGCGCCAACGATGCTTGACCATCGCGCCGTCCATCAGCGCACTGCCAGTTCGCCGACCAGCACCAACGTCTGGCCTGGCCCGCCCAGATCGATGCGCTGCAGGGTCTCGCGGTCGTAAGCCCCGGCCCACACCTGGTAGACACCCGGCGCGGTGTCGGTAGGGACGACGAGGCGCTGCTCGTCAAGAACGATCCACGGCCGCGTCCAGGTATCCCATTGGGTGGTGGGATAGCGGCCATCGCCCGGCTCGTGGTCGTTCTGCGCCACCAGCCGCGGCGCGGCGCCAGCCTGCCCCGTCTGCGGGTCCAGCAGGTGAACGAAGAGGACGTAGGGCCGGTCCAGCGCGCCGGTGCGCCGCCAGGCCAACATCAGACGCACGGCCTCACCGGGCGCCACGACCGGCGGCTGCGCCGCGTCCGCGCCATCCAGCCAGCCATAGGCCGCCAGGGCCAGCGGCTCTGGCGCAGGCTCCGGCGTGGGCAGCGGCGTCAACGGCACGCTGCGCTGCAACGTTTGCAGCCGATAAGGTCCCTCCACCGCGGCCGCAGCGTACTCGTGGTACACGGGCGGCCAGCCGTCTGGCATGGCGTAGGGAAACTCAGGCGGGCCGGGCATCACGCCCCCGTCGTAGTGCAAAAGGAAGCTGGGCGGATCAGCAGGACGCGCCAGCAGGGGGTAGACCTGCTCGCGGTGGCTCAGGTGTGGCAGCAGATGCCAAGGAGCGCTGACCGACGCGTCGTCGGGGATCGTGGCCAGCAGATCGTAGGCGGCCTGGTCCTCAGCCGTGACGCGGAAACGGTCAGGGTAGTAGCGCCGCCCGCCCGGCCCCGGCGCGTCCAACACATAGGCGACGGAGACGGCCACCAGGATCGCGGCCACCAGGCCGGACACGGCCCGCCGCCCCAGTCCGCGGCGTTGCAGCCAGTGCAGCGTCTCCACCAACGCGAAGAAGAGGATCGGCAGCAACGGCGGGTTGTAATAGCTGCGCACCGACCACTGCGGCTCGTAGCTGCTCAACATCAGGTAGAACAGAATCGGCAGGGCCAGGCCGATCACCGGCCAGCCCAACAGCGGCAGGAAGAGCAGCGGGCCGAAAAGGCGCACCAGGAAAAGCAACTTGGGCGGGCTGAGCAGCTCAGGCAGCACCTGCCAGGGGCGGGTGAGCAGCACCTCTAGCGCCTCTGCAGGCGTCTCGGCCAGCCAGGAATAGCGCCGGGCCACAAAGGGGTAGGGCATGCCGCGGGTCAGGGCGGGGTAGAAGACGTTGAGCACCAGCACCATCCAGGCCAGCGCCAGCGCTGCGATGAGCACCCCGTCCCGGCGCCGGAAGCCGGCCGGCCGCAGCAGTGCGATGTAGACGCCGAAGGCCAGCGCCGTGACGGCTACGTCCTCCTTGACCAGCAGCGCCAGCGCCAGGGAGACGAACAGCACGCGCCGCTGGCCGCGCAGCAGCCCGTAGAGGGCGAAGCCCAACAACAGCGGCAGAAAAGCCACCTCGTGGAAGTCGTACAGGTTGGCGTTGTGCAGGGCGGGAAAGATCAGATAGGCAGTCGCTAACAGCAGCGCGATGGAGACTCTGCCCAGACGGACGTAGGCATAGAGGTAGATAGGCAGCGACCCCAGCGCCAAGGCCAGCGCCTGCACCAGGAGCAGCATCCGCACATCGGGCTGCAGCCAGTAGAGCGGAACCAGCAAGGTCAGGATCGGCTCGAAGTGGTCGTAGTAGCCGTAGGTCTCGAAGACCAGCGTGGTCTGCCAGATGCGGCCGTGGGCCAGGTTCCAAACCACCTGGCTGAAGATGCCCAGGTCGTACCCGGTGCCCAGGGCGCGGTGCTGCAGCAGGGCCAGAACCATCAGGATGATTGTGCCGGCGATCAACAGAAGCAGGTAGGGCAGATGGCGGCGCCAGCGGGCGGCGCTGCTCTTGTTGTCCATCGTCATGGGGTCGATTATGCCTGACGCAGCGTATTTGCGCAAAGCAGCGCTTGCGCCTAGAATCGGGCAATGCCTGACACGAACCAGCGGCCGGCGCTGCTGCGCCTCCTTCCCTACTTGCTGCTCGCTGCCATCCTGGCGCTGGCGGCCGTCTTGCGCTTCTGGCGGTTGGGCGCGGTCTCCTTCACCTTCGACGCGGCCGCGGTCAGCAACCTGGCGGCGCAGTGGATCGACCAAGGCCGGCTGCCGCTGCAAGGCATGGTCTCATCGACCGGCTTCCGCAACCCCCCACTCACCGTCTATCTGATCAGCCTCCCGCTCCGCTTCAGCCGCGATCCCCTGGTGTTGACCGGCTTCGTCATTGCGCTCAACCTGCTGGCAGTGGCGGGGACGTTCTGGCTGGGCCGGCGCTACTGGGGCGCGGCCGTGGGGTTGCTGGCCGCGCTGCTCTTTGCCGTCAGCCCCTGGGCCGTGCAGCACGCGCGCGGCGTGCTGGGCCAGGATCTGCTGGCGCCGGGCGTGGTGCTGTTGATGGCCTTCGTGCTGGCCTGGTTTGTCGACGGCAAACGCTGGGCGCTGACCGCCGCGCTGGTGACGCTGGCCGCGCTGATCCAGATCCACCTGGCGGCCATCGCCCTGGCGCCGCTGCTGGCCGTGCTGCTGCTGTGGGACGTGATCGAGCAGCGGCGGCGGGGCGGGGCGGCGCGGCTCTGGCGGCCGCTGGCGCTGGGTGTGGCGCTGGGCGCGCTGCTCTATGTGCCCTACCTGATTGCGGATGCCCAGCAGGGCTGGCAGAACGTGCGCGGCTTCCTTGCACAGGGGGGCGGCGGGCGCGGCCTGCAGCCACAGGTCTTCGATTTGGCGCTGCTCAACATAGGCGGTCGCAACATTCACGCGCTGGCCGGACCGCTAAGATTCCACGAGTTCCTGGCCGAGCTGCCCCTGCCCGGCTATTGGCTGGACCACGTGCAGGAATTGCTGGTGGTGCTGGCGGCCGTCTACCTGGGCGCGATCCTGCTGCGCCGCCGCTACGACGCCCGCCAAGCCAGGATCAACGGCGCGCTGCTGCTGTGGCTGCTGCTGCCTGTGCTCTTCTTCCTGGTCTTCAGCGCCGAGGTGCAGCTTCATTACCTGGTGGTGCTCTATCCCGCGCCCTATCTGCTGTTGGCCGCGGCTGCGCAGGATCTGTACCGGCGTCTGGCGTCCCGTCCTGGGCTGCGCAACGGGCTGGCGGCGTTGGGTGGGGTGG
>JBFYTD010000357.1:0-3668 GCA_041300885.1 Anaerolineae bacterium
CGCCAGCCCAGCCCGCGCCAGTCGACCCGCTCCACCAGCCGGCCCAGGGTCCAGCCGCCGGCGATACACATGGGCAGGGTGATCGACGTGACCAACCAGGGCATCTTCTCACCGGCGATAGTGTAGGCGACCCAGCTAAATAGGATCAAGAATGGCAGGAAAGCCAGGAAAAGCTGGCTGTTGCGGGGATGCCGGCTAAGCCCGCCCCAGCCTGCAGCCAACAGGATCACGGCCATAGCTGCGCCGGCAACTGCCTTGTAGAGCATACCGGCCCGCTCGGCAGCGTCCGCGTTGAGGGCCAGCAGGAGCCAAGCGACCAGCAGGACGAGCGACAGCACGCCCATCACCAGCGAGACCCGGTTGCGCTGCACAAAGGCGGCCAGTACCACCGGAATGGATAGGATCAGAGGCAGAAACTCGTACAGCGGCGTGATCAGCAGGTAGTAGTACCAGGGCTGGCTGCCGCGCGCGACCTCCTGCTGTGACAGCCAGTAGCCCAGCGAGCCGATCACGCCCGTGGCGATGCCCTGGCCGTTGGTGAACAGACCGGTGAAGAGCACCACGAAGATGGCCGTGAAGATGCCGGCCGAGATCAGCCAGCGCCGTGGACTCCACAGCAGGCCGATCACCGCAGACACGCCAATGGCGGCAGCCAGCACTGAGAGAGTCGGTACAATGCCGGTGGTGTAGTTCAGCGGATCGTAGCCCAGCGCCTTGATCAAGAAGGGGGATATCCAGGGCAGGATCAGCGTGGCCAATAGGATCACCATCTCCGTGGCCGGGCTAAAAGTCAAAGCCTGCGGGGTGCGATGGCGGCGCAGGCTGTACCAGATGGCCAAGCCAGCCGCCGCGGCCGGCGGCAGCAGAATCAACGCCAGGGAGACGATCGTCTGGACGGTGGAGGTTGTGCCGGCCGTGTTGGCCAAGCCCAACAGGCGATAGAGCAGCGTGCCTACAAAGGCCAGCGCGACGCCGCCGGCCAGCACCAGCCAGTCGTTGCGCCCTACGTAGAGCGGCCGCTCGTGGGCCTCATCGGGCAGGCTGGGATCCAGCCGCGCCGCGATCCAGCGGAAGAGCACGATCAACAACAGGAAGCCGCCAATGGCCGCGCCGTGGATGAACGCGTCCTCCTTGCTGGCCAGGGCCAACGACAGCGCGGCGGCTACGATGTAGGTATAGCGCTCCCCCTTGGCGTGGCCTAACTCCAGGTAGCGGAAGATGGCGATCAGCATCAGCACAGCCCAGAAGATCTCGTAGATGTCGTGGCGGGTGTGGCGCGAGTAGTGCAGCAGGGCCGGCGAGAAGGCGATCAGCGCCCCGGCAAAGAACGCGCCCGGCTTGCCCAGCCAGCGCCGCGTCAGCCACATCAGCCAGACGATGCCGAAGCCGAAGAGCGCCGTCGGCAGGCGCGCGGTCAGGTCGTCGGCGCCGAACAGCAGGTAGAACAACGCCATGGCGTGGTAGATGAAGGGGCCGTGGTAGATCGGGCTGTGCTCGTAGCCCTTGCCCGTGTACAGGTTATGGGCGAACCAGGCGTGCTGCGCCTCGTCGTGGCTGGCCGTGCGGTTGTCCAGCGCCGCCAGCCGTAGCAGCAGCGCAACCGCCAGCAGCCCAAACCAGGCGATCTTCTCCCAGTCCCAGGTCGTCAAGCTCACCAGCGAGCGGTCGAGCCAGGTGGTGGGTCGGGTGTCAGGTGTCAGGGTGTCGGGTGTCAAGGTGTCGGGTGCGGTCTGCTCAGCCGGTTGGTTCGTTGCGTTCATGGTCGATTCGTCTAATGAAGGTGATTGGGTAACTGGGTAACTGGGTGATTAGGTGATTGGGTGATTGGGTGATTGGGTGATTGGGCGTTGGTCGGTGACCGATGCTTAATCACCTAATCACCCAATCACCAATCGTTTACTGCTCCGCCTGTACCCACAGCACAGCGCGCTGCTCGTCTTGCAGCACGTCGAACTGGCCAAACAGCAACCAGCGCCATAATGCCCGGCCGCTGAGCCCATCGGGCGACCAACTCTGGGTCAGGCGAAAACTCTGTCCGCTGAACGCGCCCCCTCTCCCCGTGGGAGAGGGCTGGGGTGAGGTGGAATCCGACGGCGCCGAATCGCCATCCATCCCCAGCCACACCAGATCCGGGTCGCCCACAGCCGGCGATTTCAGCACCGCGCCGCGCGCGTACCAGCGCAGCAGCGCGGGCGTCTCGCTGCCGGGCGCGGTCAAAAATGCCACAGGCAGATCGCGCAGGTCCGTGCCGCGCTGCGTTGCCAGGCGCTCCAGGGCCAGGCGCAGCTCCGGTCCGCCGCTGGCGCCGGCCACGCTGGCCCACGATCCCCAGCGCAGGCCGTCGCGGTTGTGGCTGGTGAGCAGCGTGCCGCGCAGGCCCAGCAGCAGCAGCGCGCTCAACGCCAACGCCAGCAGCACTTGCAGCGCTAGCCGGCCGCTGATGATCACCACGTAGGCGACCAGCAGCGCAACCAGCACCAACAGTGCCGCTCCTGCGCTGATCAGGAAGGCCATCTGCGGCTGGTCTTTCCAGGACTCGGTGTACTGCGCCAGCCAGACGGCAGTGGAGGCCAGAATCGCCAGCCCGGCCGCCAGCAGCACCAACCCTTCGGCCCGCTGCTCGCCGAGGTTGAACTGCTCGGCGAAGGCCGCCAGGGCCAGGCCGCCCAGCAACGCCAACGGCAGCGCTAACACCGCCACATCGGCCGGTGAGCGCCCAGCGCGCAGCAGCAACAGTAGCAGCGCCAGCGCCAGCCACAGGCCCAAGCCCTGCGCCAGCCAATTGCGCTGTCGCAGGCCAACCATCAGACCGGCCAGCCCCGTCATCAACACCAACGGCTCCAGCCACATCAGGTTGATCCCGAGGCCCAGCACACTGCTGGTCCCGGTCATTGCGAGGCTCGGCGAAGCAACACCTGCACTTGCGTCAGGTGCAAGTGACTCGCTGCCTGTAAAGCCAGCCAGCCACGCCGCAGGCAGCTCGGCCACAGCCGCCAGCCCACCGGGCAGGAAGAAGAAGCCAGTTGCGCCCAGCAGCAAGACAAGCACGAACACGAGCCCGGCTGTGCCCAGTCCGGCCGCAGCCTGGCGGCGATCCCTTGCCGGCAGCAGCGCCATGGCAGCCAGCGGCGCCGCCGCCAGCAGAATCGAATAGCCAATCGGGGCTGAAAGCAGTAGCCCGGCCAATGCCACAGCCAGCCACACCAGCCAGCCTGCTGCGCCGCTGCGCCGCCAGCCGGCCAGGCCCACAATCAAGGCCATGCCGGCCAGCAAGGCCAGGCTCTCGCCCGTGGCGCTGCGGCTCCAGAAGACTAGCGTCGAGGTGATGGCCAGCAGCAGAGCTGCTATCAGCGCGCCCAACCGGCCCAACTCGGCGCGCAGCCCATAGGCCAGCAGCACGGTGGCAGTGCCGGCCAGAGCCGGCACGATGCGCGCCCCGGTCTCCGTGGCCTGACTGAGCAGGAAGATCAGCCAGTGCAGGTTGAGCAGCAACGGGCTGGCTCCGGCCGCAGGTAGTGCGCCGCGCCCGGCCACCAGATCCAGCGCAGCCATAACCTGGGCGGCCTCGACCGGCGACATAGCCGCAACGTGCAGGCTGGCCAGGCGTAAGACCAACGCCAGCGCGGCGATGGCGAGGTAGGCCAGCCGCTCCAGCGTGATCCAGCCCA
>JBFYTD010000358.1:0-3646 GCA_041300885.1 Anaerolineae bacterium
TACGGCCAGGACTTTGAGCACATTGCCAAGCTGTACGATCCAGTCACAGAGAGCTACGTGTGGGCGCACGACTTGGTAACCCTTCACTATAGTGATGACGACACCGATTACCCAGTCTTGTTTCAGCTCTGGCAGCCGGTAGATCTGGCCAAGCTCGAACAGGGTTTGCGAGCCGCCAAGATCCCGCTCAAGGCCAGCAAAGAGGCTCTCAAGGAAACCGCTCCCGCCAAGTGGCGCGGTTACCTGCTGGGCGTTTGGCAACGGCGTCAGAAACAGCACCCTGAGATCGCGGAGCTGTATGACAGCAAGCTGACCATGGCGGAGGACTTGCTCCAGCAATGGGTCACGCAGCACCCGGAGTTGAGCCTGCCCGTGACCTTCGACACCTGGTTCACCCAGCCGGCTTTCTGCCGGTTCCTGGATCAAACCCTGCACCTGCCCTACGTGGGCACGTTGGCCGACAATGACAAGGTGAACTTGAAGACCGGCGCCGAAACGCTAAAGAACTTCGCCGCACGACTCAAACAACAACACCTGGATGCGGTAAAACAAGGTCAGACCGGGGTCTTTCGGCGGATCACGATCTGCTTCAAGGGCACGCAGGAGACCTACTATACTTACTGTCAGACCCACCACATCCACAACTTCGGCAAACAACGCCTGGTGATCAACTATCGCCAGGCTGACTTGGCGGACAACCCCGTCTACTACATCAGCAACCGCTTGGTGTGGCAGGCCGCCGGGATCACACGCATTCGCCGCCACCGCTGGCCCGTTGAAGTCTACCATGAGGAAGGCAAGGCGGAAGGGCTGGATCAGTATCAACTGCGGAGCTTCAGCGCCATCCAACGTCATGTCGCTCTAGTCGCCGTGGTGTACAGCTTACTGCGAGCCGCCCAACAGGACTCTGACCTTCGCAAACAGCTTCAACGCCAACTCAAAGTGCAATTTGAGGACAGCGCACCTGCCTGGCGGCGCGTTGCACAAGCGCAAAGCTTGTGGTGCCTAGGTCTGTTCATCAGCGCCGGTTTGGCCCAAGGCCAGACTCTGCAAGACGTGATGGCTCCGCTCATCCGTAGCATGTGCCGGGTTTGAGCCAACCGACTCACCAGCGGGCGTCAACTCATCTGGCTGCAGCCAGGCGAGGTAGGTCGGGTGTTGCCCCGGGTCAGCCGGGCGGCACTAAGGACGCCCACAATGTCCGTTTTGAGTATCAGTTTTTAAGGTGCAAATACCGAGTTATGTCACTGCCAAAGTCGAGTAACCATTCACCAATTCACCATTAACCATTCTCCGGATCCCCACGCCCATGCGCATCACCTACATCCACCTCTACCACATCTCCCTCCCCTACGTCCACCCCTTCGAGACCAGCTTCGGCCGCGAGCTGGAGCGCGAGGCCATCCTGGTCGCGGTGGAAGCCGACGGCCTCACCGGCTGGGGCGAGTGCGTCGCCGGCAGCGGACCCTGGTATTCCTACGAGACCATCGGCACCGCTTGGCACGTGCTGGTGGATTTTCTGGTGCCGGCCCTGCTGGGCCAGGAGATCAGCCAGCCGGCTGACGTGGTTGCCCGTTTCAGCCGCGTGCGCGGCCACGCCATGGCGCGCGCCAGCCTGGAGAACGCCGTCTGGGACCTGCTGGGCCGGGCGCAAGGGCTGTCGCTGGCGCAGATGTTGGGCGGCGTGCGGCCGGCTGTGCCCGTGGGCGTCAGCGTGGGCATCGAGCCGACCCTGGACGAGCTGCTGGCCCAGGTCGAGGGCTACGTGGCGGCCGGCTATGGCCGCGTCAAGCTCAAGATCAAGCCGGGCTGGGACGTGGCGGTAGTGCGCGCGGTGCGCGAGCGCTGGCCCGAGCTACCCTTGCAGGTGGACGCCAACTCGGCCTACACCCTGGCCGACGCGGCGCGCCTGGCCGAGCTGGACGCCTTCGACCTGCTGCTGATCGAGCAGCCGCTGCACCACGACGACATGGTGGACCACGCCGCCTTGCAGCGCCGCCTGCGCACCCCCATCTGCCTGGACGAGAGCATCCACTCGCCACAGCACGCGCGCTGGGCGTTGGACATCGGCGCCTGCCGCATCATCAACGTCAAAGTGGGCCGGGTGGGCGGCTTCACAGCAGCCAGGCAGATCCACGACCTGTGCGCCGAGCGGGGCGTGCCGGTGTGGTGCGGCGGCATGTTGGAGACCAACGTCGGTCGCGCGGGCAATCTGGCCCTGGCCGCCCTGCCCAACTTCACCCTGCCCGGCGACATCTCGGCCTCGGCGCGCTACTTTCATCACGACATCGCCGCGCCCGACTTCACTCTCAACGCCGATTCGACCATCACCGTGCCCGGTGGGCCGGGGAGCGGCGTGCAGGTGCTGCCGGAGCGGCTGGCTGCGGCAGTGGTGCGGTCGTTGGTGTTCCCTCTTGGGTGACTCTCCTGTAGCGGGCACGGTTGTCGCGCCCAGATCGAGCCGGGCTGGTTCGGATCGCGTGTCGATGCGTGGTGCGCTATTTGACCGCTCCGGTTTCATGCGGTATTATTCACGAACAGACGGCAGGGAGCAGCAGACCGGTCGAGGTTGCACAGTTGATATCCATAACCTTGCCGTGACATGCTCTGGCGTAATCCACGGCCGCCGTGCATCTATGGCATGGAGGCATCAGCGAAGGAGGGATCGATGATCAGGCGAGCATTTTATCTCTTATTGGTGGTGGTGGTGGTGGCCGGAGGTTGGCTGCCCGGTCAAGCCCAGGAGGGACCTGCAACCCTCAGCCAACGCTTTCTGCCCATCGCTTACAACCAGTACACGATGGCGCTCGATCCGCTGGTCGACCCGGCATGGCGCTGGGGCGACATCAATCTGGCTCCCGGCAGCGACGGCATTCAGGTCGTGGATTGGGATGGCGACGGTAATCCAGAGACGTTCGTTGCCCATAGCACCATGATCTTCGCGGTCAGGCATGCTGGCGACTACCGTTTCGAGCAGTCGTGGGCTGCTCGAAACAATGGGCTGGGCTGGGGAATCGCCGAATTATTGCCTGCCGCTGGCCAGGAATTGTGGGTGATTGATGCCGCAGGCCGCATGGACATCTACCAGCCGCTTGCGTTTGAGCCTTCGAGTCGCAGGCGCATTGTTCTTCCCAGTGGCGCCGAGGTGAAGCGCGCTCTGATGGCAGATCTGTTTAGCGATGGCCGGCAGCAAGTACTGCTCCTGATACGGGTCGGAGGCGAACAACGGTTATCGGCCTTTGCTTGGCCGGATCTGCAACAGGTCTTGGAGTATACACTCGACGTTCCAGCGGGCAGCTATGACAGTCCACGCATGATCACAGCTTCCCTGGACAGCGATCCCGCCCGTGAGATAGTCCTGAGCTATGGCGCGGTGATTGACCCGGTGCAGTCGGTGGAGCAATGGTTCTACAACGAAGGGTTTGGCATCGCCATGCAAGGCGCTAACGTCGACGGAGACGCCGCCGAGGAACTGATTACCATGAGCGATTGGCAGAACGTCACTGCATTTGACGTCGATCTGCAGACACCCCGTTGGCAGATTGATACGGGTGATAACGACTCCTTGTTGGTCGCCGACGTGACAGGCAGTGAGTCTCCTGAGATTCTGGTAGGTGAAGGGCAATGGGGTTCGGTAGCGGTTTAT
>JBFYTD010000359.1:0-3657 GCA_041300885.1 Anaerolineae bacterium
CCAGTCCATCGACACCATGTCGCTCAGCATGTTCTACACCGGGGGCATCTGCCTGGACCTGACGCACAAGGGGCTGCGCGAGCTGATCGAGACGGATGATTTGGCAGCCGCGCTGGTCGCGGCGGACCAGACCATTCAGCCGGGGGACACCGTGCTGCTCTATACCGATCATTACCGCCGCGCCTTTGGCACGGATGACTGGCCGCACGGACCGGGGATCAGCGCGGCGGCCGCGCGTTGGTTGGGACAGCAGCAGATCGCCGCCTTTGGCGTCGAGACCATGTCGCCCGGCGTGCGTCACGTCTCCAACCGGGAGGTGCATCATATCTGCGGGGAGATGGGCTTCACCCATTACGAGAACCTGGTCAACTTGCACCTGTTGGTGGGCCGTGGCCGCTTTCGCTTTATCGGCCTGCCGCTCAAGCTTCGGGGAGGCACCGGATCGCCGGTGCGGGCGGTGGCGGTCTTCGAACCGTAACGCGTTCAGAAGCGGGGTCAGCTCGCCGCATAGCGCGCCTGCTCGCGCGGGTTGAGGGGACGTTTGACGCTGCGGCGCAGGGTCGTCGCACGCTCGCGCAGGACCGCGGCTTGCTGCTTGTCGCCCTGGCTGCCGGCCAGCTCAGCCTCCAACAGCAGCGCCGACGCGGTCAGCACGACGTCCTGCCGGGATTCGTATTGGGCCAGGGCCAGCGCGCACATGCTGGCGGCCAGCTTGTCATCGCCCTCCGCGTGGGCGATCTGCGCCAGCAGCAACTGGGGATCGGGCAGGTAGTAGGCGTCGCCCAGGGCCGCAAACAGGTCCAGGCTGCGCTGCGCCATCTGCCGGGCGGCGGAAATTTCCCGGCACTCCCACAGCGCGTCGGCCAGGTTGAGCTGCACGAAGGCTTGCATCCAGCCGGCCGGGCCCTGCATCACCTGGCCGTGCGCCCGCTCCAGCCAACGCCGGGCCTGCGCCAGATCCAGCATGTCCAGCGCGATGACGCCCATGTGCGCCCAAGCCTGCGCCGGGTCGGCGCTGGGGTCGGCGTCGATGCTTTCCTGCAACCAGACAAGGGCTTGGCTGGAATCGCCCATCGTATGGGCGGTCAACCCCATGTTGTGCAGTGCGGTGGCCGTGCCCAGGGCGTCGCCCAGCGCGCGGCGCAGCGCCAGCCCCTCTTCGTGGCAGGCCAGGCTGGCCGCATACTCGTCATGCACCAGGTGAAACGAGGCCAGGCCGTTGAGCGCCCGCGCCCGCTGGCTCAGGTCCGCGCTGGACAGGCGCAGCGCGGACCGCAGCATCTCCTTGCCCAGCGCAAAGAGGCCCTGCCGGTACCAGAACCACCACAGGCTGCTGGCTAGCGAGACGGCTATGTCGCCTTGCTGCCCGGCCAACGCCCAGCGCAGCGCAGCCAGGCAGTTGTTGTGGTCGGCCAGGGCGTGCTGCATCCACGCGCCTTGCTCCTCGCCCAGCAAGCCGTCGAACACCTGGTGGGCGAACGCGGCGTAGTAGGCGGCGTGGCGCTGCTGGACTTCGGCTAATTGGCCATCGGCTGCCAGGCGCTCGGACGCGAAGACGCGCAGGGTTTCCAACAGCGTCACCCGGCCGCCGGCCAGCGATAGCAGGCTGGCGCGCGCCAGACTCGCCAGCAGGGCAGGATCGGCCGCTGCGACCGCCTGCGCCGCTTCCGCGGTACAGCCTCCCACGAATACCCCCAGTTGGAAGAACGCGCGTTGCTGGCCGGGCGGCAGCATGCGCACGCTCCAGTCGATGGCGGCCTGCAGGGTGCGGTGGCGCTCGGCGACGTTGCGCCGGGTCTGTTGCAGCCAGGTGGAGGAGAGCTGGCCGTGCCCGCGCAGGGCCAGCAACTGCTGCACCAGCGCCTGGGGCGGCAGATCCCTGAGCCGCACGGCTGCCAGCTCCAGCGCCAGCGGCAGCCCATCCAGCGCCACGCACAGCGTCGCCAGCGGCAGCAGGTTGTCGCCGGTCAGCGTGAAGGCAGGATCGGCCGCGCGGGCCCGCGCCAGCAGCAGTTGCATGGCCGGCGTCTCGCCCCAGCGGATCAGATCGGGCGGCTGCGCCAAGTCGGGCCCGGGAAGCGGGGCCAGCGGCCACTCCTGCTCGCCGTATAGGTCCAGCGGGGTGCGGCTGGTGCAGAGCAGTTTGAGGTGGGGCGAGCGGGTCAACCAATCGCTGAACAGCGGCGCGCTGTCCAGGACGTGCTCGCAGTTGTCGAGGATCAGCAGAAGCCGGCGCGCAGCCAGGTAGTCCGCGATAGCCTCTTCGGGCGACTGGCTGGGCGACGGGGTGAGAGCCAGTGCGCGCACGACGGCATAGGGCACGTCGGCGGTCGCTGCCACCTCGGCCAGCGGGATCCAGACCGCGCCGTCGGCGAACTCGGCCGCAGCCAGGTTAGCCACCTCTAGCGCCAGCCGGCTCTTGCCGATGCCTGGCGCTCCCACCAGCGTGACGAGGCGGGCTGTGCGCAGCAAGGCCCGCAGCTCGGCCACGTCCTGGTCGCGGCCCAACAGCGGCACGAGCGGCGCGGGCGGCAGATGCTGCGGCCGGCCCGGCGCGGCGATGGTCTCGCTGCTCAGTTGCACGCGCGTGCGGCGTGTGTGGGTGATGGTGACCTGCTGGTCGGCGCGCGTCTGGCCCGCCAGCGCCATGAACTGTTCCACCAGCGGCATTTCTTGGCGCTCGAACAGGGCCGGCACGAACAGCGCGGCGAGGACTGCCAGATCGGGCAGGCGGGTGCCGTTTTCCAGGCGGGCGATCTGCTCGCGGCTGTAGCCCACCGCCCGGCCCAGCTCGTCCTGGGTTAGTTGGGTGCGCTTACGCAGCAGGCGCAGCGCGCCGCCGAAGGTATCTGGTAGAGTGAGGGAGTTGCGCATAGAAAGTGGCAGATAAAGTGCCGGTCACCTTTGATTGCTTGTCACAAAATGTCACCTTTGGTCGCTGCAAGACCCGTATAATAGCACCACAGTCTCGAGAAACGAAACGCCAGCCCATGGAAATCAAACGCCTGACACTGACCATCGAAGTGATCGAGACGACCATCATTACTGTGACGAAGAGAGGAACGACCCACCATGAAGAAGCGGACATCTTTGCTCATGTTGATCTGCATCGCTGCCCTTGCGGTTGCGGCCTGTGGCGGACAGACGACGCCAGCGCCCACCCCCACCAGCCTGCCGGCCAGCCCGGCCCAGCCAGCCAATCCCCCGGCGGCTGAGGCCCCTGCGCCGCCTGCGCCGGCAGCCGAAGCCACGCCGGCAGCCGAGGCGACGGCGCTGTGCGAAGAGTACTTCGGCTTCTGCATCACCGCCCAAGTCAGCGGCGCAGTGGACGCCACAGGCGCAGGCGGCTGGGCTAGCAGCAGCAACACCGACTGCACGGCTTTGGCCGCCCCCGGCGATGCCCGCATCCTGGAACTGCCCAACCTGCTGGCCGCGGGCGAGCAGCAGATCACCGTGGCGCTGACCCGCGTCGGCGCGTACACCGGGCCGGGCACGTATGAGCTGGCCACGGTGGCCACGGGCGGCGCCATGCCCGACATGTTCCCTGCGGTGCGGGTAGGCAGCCGCGCGTTCACGAACGGCGACGGCTCCACCGCCAGCGTGACGATCAACGCCGACGGCTCCGGCTCGCTGGAGGCCAAGAACCTGGTGGAGATG
>JBFYTD010000360.1:0-3655 GCA_041300885.1 Anaerolineae bacterium
CGCAGACGATTCTCCGCCTCCAGCCACTGCAAGCGCTCGATTTCCTTGCGCAGTTGCGCCACGCCGGCAACGGTGTTGTGGTCGGTTATGGCCACCACGTCCAGCGCGCGCTGTTCACATTTGTACAGCCAGTCGAGCCAGGTTGAGCCGGGCTCCCTCCAGTCGGCCGAAGCCATGGAGTGTAGATGCAAGTCCATGCGCCACCACTGGCGACGGCTGCTCTTTTGATTTAGTTTTAAGTTAGTCACGCTCTCCTTTCGTAACCCCTTTCAGTAGGTATGCCAACGATGCACGGGGGCGAAGACTGTCAAACAGCCCGCTCGCACCTGCGCGCAGCGAAGGCTCATGTTAGTGCGTTGACCAGCTTGTCGGGAGAGGCCGCGTAATTGGTCCAGAAATGCATCCAGAGGGAGTGTCGAGGAAGACCTGAGGGCAATAGCAAACTCGCATTCGAACAGTGCCCCGCAGCAAAACAACCTTCCCAGCAGGTTACTCAATCAACCAACACCGGCATCGGCCGGGTGACAACCAAATACCCGCTTACACCTGACGCTCTGTAGATCGCTGGCTACGCTGTCCTAGCCAGAAAATGCGCCAACGTCACATCATGTTTTATGCTTTATACAAAAAGCGTCCCGATTGTAACACACTGCTTTGTTTATGTCCAATCAAAGCAGCGTCGAATTTGATTGACAACTGACCGCCTTGGCGCTATACTGCGGCGCACGTCCGGCTCCCTATTCAGCCAACAGCCGCCCTACCCGGATCAGCAGGAGTGTCTGAAACAGGCGACCCAAGACCACGGCCCTGGCGCTGTTGGGGGCCTGGCTGAGGCTCTCGGGTAACATGCGACGCACGGCATCCAGGCGCAGGGCCGGCGCCAGGTCGGGCTGAGTTTCTTCGGAGAGCCGCCACAGCGCCTCGCGCAGGGTCCAGGTGGCCTCTGCATGGATCGGCCCCAGCTCGACGGCCCAGGACTTGATGTACTGGCGGCTGCCCAGGACCATGGCGCCCTCCGAGGCCGTGGCGAACAGTAATTCGCGCAAGCCGGACGAGGTGCCGCGCATCAGCTCCTCAAGAGCGACCAGCCCAACAGCGGTCACGTCCAGCCACGACGCCAGTTCGCTGTACTGACGGGCGCTCAGCATGGTCTGCAGATCGGTCTGGTAGCGATAGAAGTGATGCACAAGTTCCAGCGCGCAGTCACGCTGGGGCGAGGGCGCAACGTCCATCAGCAGCGCTTCTTGCAGCGCGACCAGGGCCGCGGGCTGCGGCTGGCGCAGCACGGTCTGAAGTGCCTGAGCAAACATGTCCATGGCCTGATTATACCGCTCCGGGGTCATTCAACTAAAATACGAGGTAGCCCATGAAACGCTATTCCAACGTCATCCTGGCCTCCGGCGATCTACTGGCGCTGTTGGCCTTCGTCTTCGTCGGTCAGGCCGATCACAGCACCATCAACACTGCTAACCCGCTGCTAGGCGCGCTGCCCAACGTTGTACCGCTGGCTGCGGCGTGGCTGGTGATAGCCTGGCTGCTGCGAGCATTTCCCAGAGGCACGCAGCAACCCAAGCTTGCCGCCTTCCTGGGCCGTTCAGCACTGGCCTGGGTGATCGCTGCGCCCATCGGGCTGGCGCTGCGCATGCTTTGGCTAAACCGCGGCGGCATCCCCATTCCTTTCTTGCTGGTGACGCTGGCGGCCGGCGGGCTGTTCTTGCTGGGCTGGCGGCTGGTTTTCTGGCTGATCTTCCTGCGCCGCAAACAACAGTAGGTCACGCTAGTAGCGTGACCTGCCATGTGCAACCCAGCAACGTAGGTCACGCTAGTAGCGTGACCTACTTCTTTACCGCTGCGCCGCCTTCAGCTTGGCCTCGATAAAGCGTTCGTGCGTCAATACCATAGCGTTAGCAAGGCCGCGGATAGTCTCGATCTCATCGTTGTTGACGGCTCCATCAGCCGCGGCGATGGCAAAGAGCGCGTCGACCAACTGGCCTCGCTCGTCATAGTCGCTGACTCCGGCGAACCCATCGGCCAGGCGGAAGCCGTCCAGATCGGCCGGTTGTTGGGACACAGCTACCTCGATCAGAAACGCTGCCTGCTCGTCGTTAAGGCGCCAGTTCTGCTGCAGAGTGACCTTCATGACGGCCTGTTCATCTGCGGTGACTTGGGGATTGGCGCGCGCCGCAACTGCCATCATGCCGCCAGCCAGGCTCAGCTTGCGGATCTCAGCATCCGATAGCTTGGGCACGATACCGCCCTGGTCCAGCCGCCGGCGAATGACGTAGTAGACACGGTTCTTGACGAACTCGTCGAGAAACACCTCACGGTTGGGGCCTTGGGCGATCACGGGCGGCGGGGCGCTGCGTCCTTTGAACAGGCGTGACACCTTGCCCGCACCGCTGGCGTTGCCGGATTCGAGCGCAGCCTTGATCTCCTCGACGATGCGCCGTTCTTCTTCGCTGACGCGGCCGTCGGCCTCCACCAGCTCATCCAGCGCGTCGAAGACCAGTTGCTTGCCCAAGGGTGTGGTGATCTGGGTGCGCAGTTGCTGAACCAGCCGCGCGCGCTCGGCCTCATCGACCGGCGAGTCCATGTAAATGGATACAGAAGCCCACTGCTGGGTGCTGAGGTTGGGGATCTTCGTCAACAGGTCGCGTTTCATGCTGTTGACTTCGTCGTTGCTGAGGTCACCGTCGGCCCAGGCGGTGGCCACCAATACTTTGGCCAGAGTAAGTATAACTGCTTGATCTTGTTGGTTCATAAGTCAAAGTATGCCTGACGGTAGGAGTTTTTCCAAATCCGCACCGCTTGTCCTTGGGGTGCGACGCTACAATTTCCCCGGCTTGCGGAATTCTGTCCCTCTCAATCGGCCTGAGACGCTGGCCTGATCATCTGCACCTGCTTCCACGGCTTGACCTGCGCGGCCACGTCGTCGCGCAGCAGGTTGCCGCTGACGTGCATCAGCGTGTCGCCGAAGTCGGGGTCGATGCCCATGCTGGCCAGGCAGGGGAAGTGGTGATGCAACATGCCGGCCTGGAACTCGGCCTCGTCAGCCGTGACACTGATCAGCCCAGCCGCCACGTGGCGCGCGCAGCCGCAGCAGGCATCGCGCAGCACCTCCGCGCCGGTGATTTCTCGGCTGGTGGGGTCGATAGCCAGGCGCAGGCTGGGCTGGCCGAAATAGCGGGCAAACTCGGCAATCAGGGGGTTGTCGTAGGGGATGCGCTTGCGGCGCGCCTCCAGGTAGTCGGTCCCGGTCAGCGAGCACAGCGGCTTGGGGGTGACGCAGGCCACGCCATCGTCGGCCAGCCAGCCGCGCAATTGGCGCGCCAGGCCCCTCGGCAGCCAGGTCTCGTTGTCCACAGCCGCGACCACCGCCCGCGCGCCGGTGACCTGGCACACGTCCGGGATCAGCTCGGCCACCCCCTTGTGCTCCTGAAAAGCCAGCAGCAGATCGGCCGGCGGCAGATCGGCCGGCACGTAGTCCTCGGGGTAATCGATGAACGGAGGCAGCGCGGTCGGCGCCTGCCAGACCTCGACCTGCCAACCATCCGGCGCGTGCTGGCGGATGTTGTCGGCATGACGCCGGCCGTAGTCGCCGGTGATAATGGCTAAAATGCGCATACGTATCGTCCGATCGGTTTGATACGCGGCC
>JBFYTD010000032.1:0-10111 GCA_041300885.1 Anaerolineae bacterium
GGTAGTGTTTACGGTTGTCTACGCCCTGGCCTTCAGCTATGCGCTGTACGAGAGCATCTTGCTCAGCCTGTATCAGATCAACCCGGTGTTCTACGCCCAGTATCGCCTGGCGACCGACGGCGTGCCCTTCGTGGTCGAGCACCTGCGCTGGCCGCTGCTATTCTACCTGGCCGGCCTGGTAGCCGCCCTGGCGGCCATCGCCGTCCTGGTGATCCTGATCCGCACGCTGATCGGCGGCGCGGCGCCGCAGCGGCTGAGCCGCTGGACGCGGCTGGCTGTGGCCGCGCTGGCGTTGTGGGTGCTGCTGGCGCCGCTGGCCTTTGACTTGCCGCTGGCCAGCCCGCGCGCGGCCATCAGCAGCCTGGCCGCCAAGCTGGAACAAAATGTGGGCGACTCGCTGACGTTGTGGCGCAAGATCGATGCCTTCGACAGCCGGGCGCCGGAACGGGCCTACGACTACAGCGGCCAAAAGCTGGTGCGCAAGCCGGACATCTACCTGATCTTCGTGGAGTCTTACGGCAGCGTGCTGTACAAGCGGCCCGACTGGCGCCGGGACTACGAAGCGCTGCTGGCGGAGCTGGAGCAGGCGTTGGCCGGGCAGGGCTGGCATGCGGCCACGGCGCTGAGCGAATCGACCACCTGGGGCGGCGGGTCGTGGCTGGCCTATACCAGTGCGCTGTTCGGCCTGCGCGTCGACAACCACACTCAGTACCTGGCGCTGCTGGACGAGTATCTGGGCCAGCGTTATCCCGACCTGGGTCGTTTTCTTCACGGACAAGGCTATCATTCGGTCTTCGTCACTGCCATTGCGCGCGAGCTGAGCGCCAGCGAGCAGGAGCGCTACAGGAATTTCTACGGCGTGGACAATTGGGTAAAATACAGCCGCCTGAACTACCAGGGACCGCGCTACGGCTGGGGCCCGGCCCCGCCAGACCAGTACGTGCTGTCGTACGTGCGCGACGAGGCGCTCGGCCCGGTCGAGCACCCCACGTTTCTGTTCTACATCACGCAGAACTCACACTATCCCTGGACGCCGCAGCCGGAGGTGGTGCAGGACTGGCGGACGCTGAACCAGCCCGCGGCCGATCCTTTGGCGCCGCTGCCCGAGCAGTTGTCGCAACCCACCAAGCGGCGCAACTACCTCCACGCGGTCGAGTATCAACTGCGCTTTCTGACCGACTTCATTCTCGACACCGGCCGCGACGACGCCATCTACGTGCTGGTGGGCGACCATCAACCGCAACAGGTGTCGCGACCGGCCGACGGCTTCGAGACGCCGTTGCACGTCATCAGCCGCGACGCCCGATTTGTCGAGTCGTTGCAGGCTTATGGGTTCGACGATGGCCTGATTGCCCGGGACGTGGCTGCCGACCTGCGGCACGAAGGCTTCTATTCGCTGTTTGTGCGTGCGTTGCTGGCCAGCTACGGCCAGGGCGACCGCGTGCTGCCAGACTATTTGCCCTACGGCGTCGTGACGGAGCGGCCTGCGGCAGGGCTGCAATCGGATTGAACAAGGAGAAACGATGATGGTGCGATCGAAGCACACCTATTGGCTGATCTTCGTCGCGTTGATCGGAGCGCTGCTGGCCGGCTGCACCGGCGCGGCGACGCCCGCTCCTGCACCCACGGCCGCGCCGGCTGCAACGGCCGCCTCGGCGCCGGCCGGCTTCCGAACCTTCACCATCGCGCCGGCCGAGTCCAAGGCATCCTACATCGTGGACGAGGAGTTCTTCGCCGACGCGCTGACCAAGTACAACATCGCGGCCGGCAAGGTGCAGACCGTGGGCAGCACCCAGGAGATCGCGGGCCAGCTTCAGCTCAACTTGGACGACCCGGCCTCGTCGCTGGGCGACAACCGCTTCACGGTACAGATCAACACGCTGACCAGCGACCAAACCCTGCGCGACGGCTGGATTCGCCGAAACGGCCCGCGGCTGAACGATTACCCCACGGCCAAGTTCGTGGCCACCGGCATCGAGGGTGCGCCGGCCAGCTACAGCGAGGGGGAGGAGGTGCAGTTCCAACTGGTAGGCAACCTGACCATGCGCGACATCACCCAGTCGGCCACATTCGACGTGACGGCGACGCTGCAAGGCGACACCATCACCGGCAAGGCGACGACCCGCGCGCTGCTGTCCGCCTTCGGCGTCGACCCGCCCAACTTCGCCAACACCCTGGTGGTGGGTGATGAGTTCAGCATCGAGGTGGAGATCACGGCGCGGGAGGAGTGAGGGAGTGGTGCAGGCTAACCGATCTGATCCTCGTCACCGGTGCCACTGGCTACGTGCTGTACCCCATCCACGGGCCGGTTTTCAACAGCATGATCGACCGCCTCTGCCGCCAAGCGAGCGCCTAGCATGACGACTAGCGACGCCGCAGCCCGTCCCCCCGGCAACTGGGACCCGGAGCGCAGCCTGAGCCGGCTCCAGCGGCGCTGGCGCTGGGTGGCGATGTGCTTTGCCCTGGCCGCCGGCCTGAGTTTCGCCGGCCTGCGCGGCCTGGGCCTGGCCGAGCCAGCCTGGCGCTGGGCCGCGCCCGTCGCGCTGGTCATGGGCGCCGTGCTCATCGTCCTGTATCGCAGCCTGCCCGACAACCATCGCCGCGGGGAAGCGGCGCTGTTCCCCGACCTGGGGGCAGCCAACACCGTCACGCTGGCCCGCGGCTGCCTGCTGGGCATCCTGGCCGGCTTCCTGCTGTTTCCGCGACCCTCCGGCGGTCTGGCCTGGCTGCCGGCCCTGGTCTACATGGCGGCTGCGGTGACCGACTTCATCGACGGCTACCTGGCGCGCATCACCAACCGCTCCACCGTGCTCGGCCAGCGCCTGGACATGGAGATCGACTCGCTGGGCGCGCTGCTGGCGGTCAGCCTGGCTGTGGTCTATGGCCAGCTTCCGCTCTGGGCGCTGCTGATGGGGCTGGCGCGCTACCTGTTCGTGGGCGGGTTGGCGTGGCGGCGCCGGCACGGCCTAGCGGTCCACGATCTGCCCGCCAGCATCCACGGCCGTATCGTGGCCGCGCTGTTCATGAGCTTCGTGGCCGTAGTGCTGTGGCCGGTGCTCGACCCGGCGGCCACCCGTTTTGCCGCGATCTGGTTCGCGCTGCCGCTGGCGGCCAGCTTCGGCCGCGACTGGCTGCTGGTCAGCGGCCGCGTCGATCCGGCCTCGGCTGCGTACCAGGCAGCCATGTGCCGCCTGAATCGACTGCTGACCGGCCGCCTGCCGCTGCTGCTGCGCGTGGTGGCCGTGGCCTGCTGCGCAGCCGTGCTGGTCCAGGCGCTGCGCAGCCCGCAAGAGCTGGCCGCCGGCCTGCAATGGCCAGGCGTGCAGGCGCCGCAGGCCAGCGCGCGCCTGATCCTGGCGCTGGGCCTGGCCGGCTCGATCATGACGCTGCTAGGGCTGGAGGCGCGGCTGGGCGCGCTGTTGCTGCTCTTCCTGGCAGGCGCCAGCATTACCAACGCCGGGATGACCCCGATCAACGGGCTGCTGCTGGCCTGCGCGATCACCCTGCTGCACACCGGCTCCGGCGACCTTTCGCTCTGGCGGCCCTCCGACAGGCTGTTCTTGCAGCGACTGGGTCGACCGCGCGGGGCGGGCTCGGTCGGAGACCGGCTCGCGCAAAGGTGAGTGGAGATCATGCCGAACAAGCGCCGGCTGTTGTCGCTGCTGCTGTGGGTGATTGCGCCGCTGCTGCTGGCGTGGGTGCTGCGCGCTGTGCCGCTGGCGGAGGCGCTGGCCATCCTGCGCCAGCTCAACCTGGCCGAGCTGTTGGGGCTGGCGCTGCTCAACGGGCTAGTGCTGCTTAGCTTCAGCGGCCGCTGGTGGATCATCCTGCGCAGCCAGGGTCATCGCATCCCCTACCTGCGCCTGGCTGGCTACCGCCTGGCCGCGTTTGGGGTCACCTACTTCACGCCCGGCCCGCAGTTCGGCGGCGAGCCGGTGCAGGTCTACCTGCCCGGGACGCGGGATGGTGTGCCGCGCAGCACGGCCGTGGCAGCCGTGGCCCTGGACAAGTCGCTGGAGTTGGTGGCCAACTTCGCGTTTCTGGCCGGCGGCGTGGCGCTGATCGTCCGGCAGGAACTATTCCCGGACGCCGTCGAGCGGCCGGCGCTGGCCGTGGCCGTGGCGCTGCTGGCGCTGCCCTTGCTCTTCCTGCTGACCGTCTGGGCCGGCGGCTATCCCCTGACCCGGTTGGCGCGCGCCGTGACGTGGCCGGCGCAGGCATGGCAGCGCCCACAGGCCGGAGCGGCACCGGGCCGCAACCAGCGACTGGTGGGGGGTGTCGAAGCCAGCGAGCGCCAGGTGATGGCCTTCTGCCGTCATCAGCCGGCTGCGCTGGCTGCAGCCCTGGGCGTCACCCTGCTCAGTTGGCTGGGCATGTTCGCCGAGTACTGGCTGGCGCTGTGGGCGCTGAACATCCACCTGACGCCCGTGCAGGCCATCGTGGCCATGACAGCCGCGCGCGTGGCGTTGCTGGCCGCGCTGCCGGCCGGGCTGGGCGCGCTGGAAGCCAGCCAGGTGCTGATCTTTGGCGCGCTAGGCGTCAACCCGGCCGCCGGCCTAAGCCTGAGCCTGCTGATCCGGCTGCGCGACACGGCGGTGGCCGCGCTGGGCGTCTGGTGGGGGCTGCGGTTGGCGGGCTGCCGTCCTGAAGGCGCAGGCGATGGCTTTCCCAGCACGCCAAGTTATGCTAAAGTCACCGTCACGCCTGCAAGCACGAGCAAGAGCGAGACGCGCATTGCCCGCCGCATGTCCGTAAACTTCAATTGGATAAGGAGACAACTGATGGCTTCGAAAACGAGATGGATCATTGCTGCCCTAGTATTGATCGCTGCCTTGGCGCTGTCGGCCTGCCAGCCGGTGCCAACAACGCCGCAGAGCAGCCCGGCGCCCGTCGAGCCGCCGGCCGCCCAGTCGCCTACCGAGGCGCCGGCCGCCGAGCCTGTCGTGATCACCCTGGCCTACAACCGCTTTTTGCAGACCTCGTTTGGCCCCGGCCCTGCGCCCATCAATCTGATCCGCGAGGAAGTGGCCAAGAAGTATCCCAACATCGACGTGCGCCTGAACCTGATGCCGGACACCATCAACGGCATGCGTGAGGCGCTGGCGGTGTGGATCGCGGCCGAGGACCCGACGGTCGACATCTATGGCATGGACATGCCCTGGGTGCAGGAGTTTGGCCGGGCCGGCTGGGCCTTGCCGTTGGACGAGCTGGCGCCGCGGTTGGAGGAGACCTTCGTCGCCAACGGGCTTGACGTCTTCTCCTACGAGGGAAAGCGGCTGGGCGTGCCCTTCTGGAGCAGCGTCTCCGGCACCTTCTATCGCACCGACCTGTTGGAGGCGGCTGGCGTCCAGCCGCCCAAGACCTACGACGAGCTGGTGCAGAACGCGCAGGCCATCATGGCTGAGAACCCTAACCTGTCGGGCTTCGCTTGGGCCGGCGCCAAGGACGAACAGCTGGTGATGACCTGGGCCGAGTTCCTACTGGGCTTTGGCGGCCGCTACTTCGACGACGCAGGCCAGTGTGCGATGAACTCGCCGGAGGGAGTCGCGGCGCTGAGCTTCATGGTCGACTCCATCGAGAGCGGCCTCTCCCCGCGCGAGACGTCGGCCTGGACGTCCCAGGAGGCGCGCACCCGCTTTGCCGAGGGCAACGCGGTGTTCCTGCGCCACAACCACGACATCGTGGTTTGGCTGGACGACCCGGAGCGCTCGGCCGTGGCAGGCAAGTGGGCCGTGATGCCCAATCCGGCGCAGCCCAACGGCCAGGTGGCCAATGCCACGGGCGGCTTCGCCTTCGCCGCCAACCCCTACAGCGACACCCCGGTCGAGGCCATGCAGGTGCTGGAGGTGATCGCCAGCGAGCCGGTGCAGAAGGGCTTTGCCATCGCCTGGGGTCCGGTGCAGTACTACAAGGGCGTGCTGGAAGACGCCGACGTCCAGGCTGCCAACCCCAACGCGGACACCATCGGGCCGCTGCTCTCGGGCGCCGTATCGCGGCCGCCCAGTACGCGCTACACCGAGCTGTCCAGCATCCTGCAGGATGAGCTGCACGCGGCCATCACCGGCATCAAGTCGGCTGAGCAGGCGCTGAACGACGCGTGCCAGAGGATCGACGCACTGGGGCAGTAATGCGCCAACGCGAGTCCACCATCGCCCTGGTCTTCCTGGCCCCCGCCTTCGTGGCGTTGGGGGTGTTCCTGTTCTACCCCATCGTCCAGACGGCCATCTACAGCCTGTTCGACCTGGAGTACAGCACCCGCTGGCGCGAGGCGACGTTCGTCGGGCTGGCCAACTACGGCGACGTTTTGGCCAGCCGCGAGTTCTGGGGTTCCATGCGTTTCACCGTGCTGTTCACCGTCGCGGCCGTCTCGCTGGAGTTCGTGCTGGGGCTGGGCATGGCGCTGGCCACGTTCTGGGTGGTGCGGCCCCTGCGCGGCATCCTGCGCGCGATCATCGTGCTACCCTGGGCGATCCCCGGCGTCATCCAGGCCTCCATGTGGCGCTGGCTGTTCAACAGCGATGTGGGGCTGCTCGGCCACCTGGCCGTGGCGCTGGGCCTGGCCGACCAGCCCCCGCTCTTCCTGGCCGACCCGACCCTGGCTGTGGGCAGCGTGATCCTGGCCTACGTGTGGAAAGGCGCGTCGATCAGCGCGATCTTCCTGATGGGCGGGCTGGCCATGGTGCCGCAGCACCTGCTCGATGCGGCCAAGATGGACGGCGCGCGCGCCTGGATGCGGCTGCGGCGCATCACCCTGCCGCTGATCTTGCCCACCATCCTGGTGACGCTGCTGTTTCGCACGCTGGACGCGCTGCGCGTCTTCGACATCGTCTATGGGCTGACCGGCGGCGGGCCTGGCACGACCACCGACACCCTCAGCTCGTTTGCGTATAAGTTCTACTTCACCTTTGTGCAGTTCGGCCGCGGCTCAGCCTACGCCATCATCACCTTCCTGCTGGTGACGGGCCTGAGTCTCCTCTACATTCGCCGCATCACGCCGCATCTGCGGTTCCGGTGATTTGTCAGCCATGCGACGCTCTCTCCACACCCTCGCCTCCCTGGTCGTCACTGCGGTTGTGGCGCTGTTTTGCCTGCTGCCGCTGTACTGGGTGCTGGTGACGTCGTTGAAGCGGCCGGGGACGGAGTTCCGCCTGCCGCTGCGGGCCTGGCCGGCGCCGGTCTCGTGGGAAAGCTACCTGACCGTGCTGGGTCCCGACTTCCGGATCCAGCACGCCATCCTCAATAGCCTGCTGGTCTCGGCGGCAGTGACGGCTGGCGCGCTGTTTCTGGCCGGTCTGGCGGCCTACGCCATCGCCCGCCTGCGCTTTCGCTACAAGGTGCAGTCGCTGACGCTGATCCAGATGGCCGGCATGGCGCCGGCCATTGTGGTTATCGCGCCGACGTTCGTGCTGATCCGCTCGCTGGGCCTGCTCTCCAGCCTGCCCGGCCTGATCCTGCCCAACATCGCCTACAGCATCCCGCTCAGCACCTGGCTGCTCGCAGCGTACTTCGCCAACCTGCCCTTCGATCTGGAGGACGCAGCTAAGACCGACGGCTGGCCGCCTTTCCAGGTGTTCTTGCGGGTCATCCTGCCGCTGGCTGCGCCGGGGCTGTTTTCGGCCGGCGTGCTGGTCTTTCTGGGCTCCTGGGGCGAGTTCATGCTGGCCCTGACCATCAGCATGGGCCTGCCTGAGGCGCAGACCGTTCCGGTGGCGATCCTGGGCTTCAGCCAGGCCTTCCAGTTGCAGTGGGCCTGGGTCTCAGCCGGTATCGTGCTCTCGTTGCTGCCTGTGATCGTGCTGGTCCTGTTGTTCCAGAAGACCGTGATCCAGGGACTGACGGCCGGCGCGGTGAGGTACTAGCATGGCCCAGGTTGCCGTTCAGCAGATCAGCAAGCGCTTCGGCTCGGTCACGGCCGTGGACGAGCTGACGTGGACCTTCGACGACGGCGGGTTGACGGTACTGGTCGGGCCGTCGGGCTGCGGCAAGACCACGCTGCTGCGCATGATCGCCGGGCTGGAGGAGCCCAGCGGCGGGCAGGTGTGGTTCGGCGACCTGGACGTGACCGCGGTCCCACCGTGGGAACGCAACGCGGCCATGGTCTTCCAGAGCTACGCGCTCTACCCGCACATGACCGTCTTTGCCAACATGGCCTTTCCCTTGCAAGCGCGCAAGCTGAAGAAGGACGCGATCCGCCGGCAGGTGGAGCGCACGGCCCAGGCGTTGGGCATCGACCATCTCTTGCGGCGCAAGCCGCGGGAGCTGTCGGGCGGCCAGATGCAGCGCGTAGCGCTGGGCCGGGCCATGGTGCGTCAACCCGACGTCTACCTGATGGACGAGCCGCTCTCCAACCTGGACGCCCAACTGCGCGTCGAGATGCGCGGCGAGATCAAGCGCTTGCAGCGGGCGCTGGGCGTCACCACGATTTACGTTACCCACGACCAGGCCGAGGCTATGACCATGGCCGACACGCTGGTGGTGCTGCGCGATGGCCGGATCGAGCAGGCCGGCGACCCGGAGTTGATCTACCGCCAACCCGCCACGGCCTTCGTAGCCGGCTTCATCGGCAGCCCGATGATCAACTTCATCGACGTGCGGCTGGACGAGACCGGCGCGGCCTGGATGCTGGGCGACCTGCGCGGCGCGCTGCCGGCACGGCTGCCAGCGGCTGCCGCTGGCACGGCCGGCCAGCCGCTGGTGCTGGGCATCCGGCCGGAGGACGTAGTGGTCAGCCTGGAGGCAATCCTGGACAGCCTGCCGGCGCGGGCCGTGGTGCGCGAGCCGCTAGGCAAGGAGGCTTTGCTGCTGCTGGCCGCCGACGCCCTGCCCGCCGGCAGCCTGCTGCGCGCCATCACCCCGCCCGACCTGCGCCCCGCCCCGGACGAGACCGTTTGGCTGCACTTCCCGCCAGCGCGCATCCACCTCTTCGATCCCACCACCAACCGCGCCCTGCAATCCACCATTGGATCGCCTAGGTAAGCACAAATCCGCTGTGCTGGCTTTGCTGTACGATGGTAAGGTGCCGTTCGACAACAGCCAGGCGGAGGGTGATATCCGCATGGTCAAGTTGAAGCAGAAGAACTCAGGCCGTTTTCGCACCGAACAGTTGGTTACGTTTCACCGTGGTGCAGGTGAGCGACGACGCACGCGCCTATCCCTTGCAGATCCTGACGTGGCATGAGATCGTCAACGACACGGTGGGCGGACTGCCGCTGACCATCACCTTCTGCCCGCTGTGCAACACGGCCATCGCCTTCGAGCGCACGCTTGACGGCCGCGTGCTGGACTTCGGCACCACGGGCCGGCTGCTATTCAGCAACTTGATCATGTATGACCGCCAGACCGAGAGCTGGTGGCAGCAGGTCGGCGGCGACGCCATCGCCGGCGAGCTGGCCGGCCTGCAACTGACTTTCTACCCGGCTACCATTATCTCCTGGGACGAGTTCAAGGCCGCGCATCCTGACGGCCAGGTGCTGTCGCGCGAGACCGGCTTCAACCGCTCCTACGGCAGCAACCCCTACGTGGGCTACGACGATGTCACTGGCTCGCCCTTCCTCTTCCGCGGCCCGCCGACGCCCGGCGGCGGCTGCGACGACTGCAGCGCCTAAAGTCGCCGCTACAGCCGTGGGTGCGATGGTCTGCAAGGCCGCGATGAAGTACGCCAGAAAACGCGGGAGATCGTTGTCGTCTTTGTCCAGCGACAGCCACGCGACTCGGGAACGATGAGGGATGAAGGATGAAGACCTCCTTCACGGTGCAATTATGGGGCACATGTACGCGATCAACCAACTACCGGAAGCTGGATTGCGGAATGGGATGCCGGCTGCCCATATCATCCGGGTTAAAGGCATCAGCCTGTCCTGCACAAAAAGGGAGAACGGACAACGATGGCACAGCTCGATCGCACCAAAGATAACCCCTGGGTCCTGCGCACCCCGCCCGGCACTGCCGAGTACACGATGCACCTCGACGAACGAGATGGCCTGCGTGTGCTGGTATGCACCGTGGGAACGACGACCCTCTACTACGACGCCCGCTGCATCGACGATCTGCACGCGATGCTCAAGGAGGCCGGCGACTGGGTCGAACTCGGCGGCGCCGACGAGCAGAAGCC
>JBFYTD010000361.1:0-3654 GCA_041300885.1 Anaerolineae bacterium
ATCTGCTTACTTGCCGTCCTTGGGCAGGTCGCCCAGGGCGGTCTCCAGCGAGCCCAGCCAGCGCTGCGCCTCTTGCAGGCGGTGCGCGGCGTAGGTCTCTTGCAGTCGCCAGAGCTGGCGAATCGACCCGCGCAGCGCCTCGATATCCTTGCGCAGCGGCGGGAAGCCCACGGCCAGGTCGCGGTTGACCTTGTCCTGCTCGGCCCAGCGGTGATCCCACTCCAGGGTCTGCTTTTTCCAGCGCTTCTCGTCTTCGCCCAGGAACGCGTCCAGCTCCTTGCGCTGGCGCTCCTCGGCCAGGCGCTGCAGCTCAGCCACCTGGTGCTGCTCGCGGCGAATGCTCTCCTCGAAGCCCTGCAGGCTCTGCAGGATCCGTTGGCTGTCGTTGATGTGGGTGTCGAAGCCCTGGACCCGCTTCTGCTGCTCGGCGATCAACTCACGCTGCTGCTCGAACTCCTGCTGCCAGTTGGCCAGTTGGCGCCCACGTTCCACGTCCAGCAGCTTCTGGGCCTCGATGAAGCTGGCCACCTGGTTGCGCATCTGGTCGGGCACGGGCTGCACCGCTGCCACGCTCCGTTCCACCCGCTGAATGGTGGCTTCCAGCGACGGCAGCTTGCCCGATATCGTCTCGCTGCGCTTGAACAGCTCCACCGTCTCCTGCTGCAACTGCGCGATGCGCTTGTTGTCCTGGGCGCGCTGTTCCATGATAAAGGGCAGGCTGCGGGTGCGCTCGTCGATGTCCTTGTTGATGTTGTTGACCTGCTGGCGCACCGCCATCACGATCTCGCTCAGCCGTTGATCTTCGGCCTTGCGCTGCTGCAACTCCTCCTCGATGCGGCTGAAGCGCGGCAGTTCCTTGCGCACCTCGGACAGGCCGCGCGAGGCAGACTCGCGCTCGGCGCCGCGCAGGCGCTCGTTCTCGCGCTGGTCGGCCAGCCGCTGCTCCTCCTGGCGTTGCAGCATCAACACCAGCTCGTTCTTGAGCTGCTGCATGGCCTGGTCCACCTGGCTGAAGCGCACCAGTTGGGCCTGCGTGCTGGCCAGCATGCCCTCTAGCTCCTGGATGCGCCGGGATTGCTCGACAATCTCCGTGGCCTGGCCCTCGATGCGCTGCTGCAGCTTGGCGATCTCCCCGCGACCACGCCGATGTTCTTCGTCCAGCCAGGTAACCATCTGGCTCAGTTGATCTAGATCCATGCATGTCCTCGTCGGATTATAATCTGGTGCGGCATTATAGCATGGTTCGCCCTGATGCGCAATGAAGCAAGCGCCAGAAACGGAGTTTCTTCCGAGAAACTCCGTTTCTGGCGTGGCCGCGTCCGTCGTCAGCGATCCTGGCGCTCGATGTGTGCGCCCAGGCTGAGCAGCTTGTTCTCCAACTGCTCGTAGCCGCGGTCGATCTGGCCGATGTTGCCGATCTCGCTGACCCCCTCCGCGCACAGGGCCGCGATCACCAGCGCCATGCCGGCGCGGATGTCGGGGCTGACCACCGTGCTGCCGCGCAGCGTCGCCGGCCCGACCACCACCGCACGGTGCGGGTCGCACAGGATGATCTGTGCGCCCATGGTGATTAGCTTGTCGGTGAAGAACAGGCGGCTCTCGAACATCTTGTCGTGGATCAACACCGTGCCCTGGGCCTGGGTGGCGGTCACCAGGGCGATGCTGAGCACGTCGGCCGGGAAGGCTGGCCAGGGCGCGTTGTCGATGGTGGGCACTGCGCCGCCCACGTCTGGCTGGATCGCCAGATGCTGCTCGTCCTCGACCACCAGCGTGTCATCCTCGTAGTGCATCTGCACGCCCAGCCGCTGGCGGAAGACCATGTCGACCATGCGCAGGTGCTCGCGGTTGACGCCGCGAATGCGCACCTCGCCGCGGGTGACGGCGCCCAGGCCGATGTAGCTGCCGATCTCGATGTGGTCGGGGCAGATGGTCCATTCGCCGCCGTGCAGCCGCGGCGCGCCTTCGATCAGCAGGATGTTGCTGCCGATGCCGCTGATCTTGCCGCCCATCTGGTTGATGCACAGGCACAGGTCCTGCACGTGCGGCTCCGAGGCAGCGTTGCGAATGATGGTCGTCCCCTGAGCCAGGGCTGCAGCCATGACCGCGTTTTCGGTGGCCGTGACGCTGGCCTCGTCCAGCAGGATGTCGGCGCCCGTCAGCCCGTGCGCGTGCAGCGCGAAGCCGCCGTTGTGGCTGGACTGCGCGCCCATGGCCTCCAGCGCCAGCAGGTGGGTGTCGATGCGCCGCCGGCCGATCTTGTCGCCGCCCGGCATGGGCAGATGAATCGACCCTGCGCGGGCCAGCATGGGGCCGATCAGGGTGATGGAACCGCGCGTGCGGCGGAAAAGGTCAGGGTCGGGGGTGGTATGGCGCAGGGAATGAGCGTGCAGAGTCAGAGAATGTGGGCCCTGCCAGGCGGCATTGACGCCCAACTCGGCCAACAGCTCGATTTGTGTTTCGATATCGCCGATGCGGGGCACGTTGTGCAGGGTCAGCGGCTCGTCGGTGAGCAGGCAGGCTGCCAGCAGCGGCAGAGCGGCGTTCTTGTTGCCGCTGGGCGTCACCTCGCCATCGAGGCGATGCCCCCCTTCGATGATGAACTGTTCCATGGGTTGATCTCCAGGCTGTGGGGGTGTGAGTTTGCTTGGTTGTCGATGGCGATACCGAGTAATGCGTAACGAGTACTGCGTAACCCGGAATCGCGTACGGCGTCTCCGATTACGTGTTACTCGTTACGTATTACACGTCACCTGCCATTCCATGCGCGGTCGCTACGATAGGTTCACCAGCCGCCACGCCCAACCGCGCGGCTGCGCTGCCATCGCGCACGGCCACCTCCAGCGTGTTGTCGCTGCTGACCAGCGCCAGCAACTGGCCGGGCGCCACCTCAGTGTAGGCCGTGCTGGGGCCGATAATCTGCTGGCCGGCGATGCGCACGCTCCACATCCGGCCGGCCAGCCAATCGCCGGGGATGTTGCTGACCAGGTTGCCGAAGTGGTCGACGTGGATCACCTGGCCGGCCAGGGCGCCGTCCGGCTCGTGCTGCGGCGGCTGCAAATCAAAGCGCACCGGGTCGTCGAAGGGCGCGCCCAGCATTTCGAGTGGGACTCCGCTGGCCAGGTGGGCAGCCACCGGGGAGAAGATGTCGCGGCCGTGGAATGTGCGACTGACGTGGGGCAGCCAGTAGGCGGGTCGGTTCAGGTGGACACAATGGGCCGGCTGGCTGGCTCCCTGCAGGACGTAGGTGAACAGACCGTTATCTGGCCCAACGACATAGCTGCCGTCGATGTGCGCAGCAATCGGGCGGCGCGCGCTGCCGACGCCAGGGTCGACCACGGCCACGTGAACGGTCGCCGGTGGAAAGTAGGGCAGCGCGCTGTGCAGCACGTAGGCCGCCTCGCGCACGTTCTGCGGCGCGATCTGGTGGGTGATGTCGATCAGTGTAGCCTGCGGCGCGATACCCAGGATGACGCCCTTCATGGCGGCGACGTAGCCGTCGGCAAGGCCAAAGTCGGTGGTGAGGGTGATGATGGGCACGAGGAACCTCGCAGCAGTGGACGGATTATGCGCAACCTGTCACAACCGTGATTGTACCGCGTCACAGCGGGCGCGTCAAGGTAGAGCCAGACGCCTGTCAGCAGGGTCATGGTTCGT
>JBFYTD010000362.1:0-3649 GCA_041300885.1 Anaerolineae bacterium
CGACGATGCCCGTGTTCTCTATGACGGCGCAGAAGCGGCCCATGCTTTCGACCACGTGCTGCGCGTGCTGGCGCTGGCCGAGCGCATCGCCCAGGCTGAGGGCGCCGACCTGCAAATCGTGCACACAGCTACGTTGCTGCACGACATCGCCCGCTTGGAGCCGGACCATCACCTGCGCGGGGCCGAGCGGGCACGCGCATTGCTGGCCGGCCAGCCGGCCAACCAAGTGGATGCCGTCTGCCATGCGATCGAGGCCCATCGTTTTCGCCGGGGACCTGCGCCAGCCACGTTGGAGGCCGCCTGCCTGCACGACGCGGACAAGCTGGACGCGATCGGCGCGATCGGCGTGGCTCGCGCCGTGGCCTACAGCGCCAGCCATGGACACCGTCTCTGGTCGCAGCCGCTGGCTGAGATCGATGCCCAGCAGCCCGCGCCGGCCGGCATCGATTACACCGCCAGCCATGAGTTCGTCTACAAGCTGGCCCAGCTTCAGGATCGCCTGCTGACGCCCACGGCGCGCCAGATCGCCGGGCAACGGCACGCCGTGATGGCCGCGTTTTTCCAGCAGTTAGATGCTGAGGTTTTGGGCGCAGCGTGAGGAGTTTGCAATGAAATACATCGATGGCATTCCCGTGTGGGGCGACCTGACTGAGGAAGGGCCGCTGCGCCAGATCAAGAACTGCGCTCGCACCGCCGACGCAGTCGCGTTGATGGCCGATCACCATTTGGGCTACGCCGTTCCCATCGGCGGGGTGGTGGCCTACGCCGACAAGATCAGCCCGTCGGGCGTCGGCTATGACATCGCCTGCGGCAACAAGGCGGTGTTGACCGATCTGCCGGCTGCCGAGGTGCGCGCCCACATCAAGACGATCATGGATGACATCTGGTCGCATCTGTCCTTTGGCATCGGGCGCAAGAACAATATCCGCGTCGATCACGAACTGTTCGATGACCCGGCCTGGTCGATTCAGGCCGTTGCGCCGCTCAAGCGCACGGCGGGTGAGCAACTGGGCACCATCGGTTCAGGCAACCACTACGTTGACTTGTTGGAGGATGAGCAGGGCCGAATCTGGATCGGCGTGCATTTCGGCTCGCGCGGCCTCGGCCACAAGACCGCCACCTGGTTCCTGGACGCCGGCGGGGCCAAGGACAGCATCGACGCAGACCCGCTGGTGTTGAACGTCAACTCGCATCTGGGCGCGGACTACCTGGCCTGCATGACCCTGGCGGGCCGCTACGCATACGCGGGTCGCGATTGGGTGTGTAGTGAAGTTGCTCGTCTGCTGGGCGCAAATATCCTCGAGGAAGTGCATAACCACCACAACTTCGCCTGGCGTGAGACGCATCAGGGCAAGGACATGTGGGTGGTGCGCAAGGGCGCGACCCCGGCCTTTCCTGGACAGCGCGGCTTTGTGGGCGGCTCCATGGGCGATATCTCAGTCATTCTCGAGGGGGTCGAGTCCGAGGAGTCGGAACTGGCGCTCTATTCTACCGTGCATGGCGCGGGGCGCGTGATGAGTCGCACCGCGGCGCGCGGCAAGATCAACCGCAAGACAGGCCAGGTCATCTCCCCCGGTCAGGTCTCGCGCGCCATGATGATGGAGTGGATCAACCAGCAAGGGGTGGAACTGCGCGGCGCTGGCACCGATGAGTCGCCGCACTGCTACAAGCGTTTGCCCGACGTGTTGGCGCACCACGGCCCCACCATCCGCATTCTGCACACGCTCAAGCCTGTGGGCGTCGCCATGGCCGGCGAGAACGAGATCGATCCCTATAAGGACTAAAGTGTCGGGTTGTAGAACAACCGTCCGGGCCGGATTGTTCGGATGCAATCCAGCGGATTGCGCTACACAAGTGTCGGGTTCGTAGAACACAATCCGCCGGATTGTTCGGACGCAATCCGGCGGATTGTGTTACAATACTAAGGCGTCCAACTGGGGAAGCGGTCCAGGGCAGGGTTGTCTGTCACGCGAAAGACCTCGCTGCCGTCGGCCTTGAGCAGATAGATTTCCCAGTTGATCAGGTTGGTCGAGTCACGATCGGAGCTGATGTACAGCCAGTCGTTGCCGGCCCAGCCGGGCGTGGAGTGGTTGAAGCCGGGGAAGGTCAACATACGCACGGTGTTTTCCTGCGCCCCGTCGGTGGTCGCGCCATCGGGGGCGTCGATCAGGAACAACCCATAGGCAGAGCCGCTCCGGTTGCTCTCGAAAACGACCTTCTGGCCATCGGGCGACCAGCGCGGCAGGCTGTTCTCCCAGCCGCCGCCGGTCAGTCGCACCTGGTCGCTGCCGTCCGCGTTCATCACGTACAGCTCGCGGTTGCCGTCGCGCTGCGACACGAAGACGATGCGCTCCCCGTCGGGCGACCAATCAGCCATGAAGTTGTTGCCGGGGGTGTCGGTCAACTGGATCAGGTCGCTGCCGTCCGGGCGACTCTTGAAGATATCGAAGCGCGGCAGGCCGTCCACCAGCGGGTTGCTCTGGAAGAGAATCCACTGGCCGTCGGGCGACCAGCGCACGCCGATCTGGTCGTCTGCCAGGGCGGGGATCAAGCGGCGCTGGTTGGCGCCATCGGCGTCCATCAGGTACAGCACAGCGTTGTCGGGGTCGTCCCGGTCCGACGAAAAGACGATGGTCGAGCCGTCAGGGGACCAGGCGGGCTCGAAATCGCGGCCCGCCGCGTCGGTCAGCCGCCGCGCATCGCTGCCGTCGGCGTTGGCCACATAGATGTCGATCTCGCCGTCGCGGTCAGAGTGAAACACAATTCGGCCGCCGATCGCTGGAAACGGAGGGGCTTCCAGGGTGGCGGTGAGCACTGTGCTGGGCTGCGGCTCGGCCGGGGGTGCGGTCTCCTGCGCCATCACTGTTGGCGTCGGCTCTGGCTCGGCTGGAGCCACGGACGCAGCCTGGCTGTAGACCAACAGGGTGGTGGCCCACAGGGCTACGCCTGCCACAGCCAGCACGATGCGCCGGTTGCGCTGTGTGCCGAAGGCCGCGCCGCCAATGGCAGCCAGGCCCAGCACAAAGAGAATTGCAGCTATCGCATAGTAAACAAAGGGATTCACAAGGCCCTCCTCTAGGTAATCGCCGGGCCGGCCAGCCAATCGTAGCCGATGATCGGATCGTCGTGGGGGATGCGTCCCTCGTCGCTGGGGTCGTAGGTGTTGCTGGTGATGTAGAACAGGTTGGCCTCGGCGCTGAGCACGCGGTAGCCGTGAGCCACGCCCGGCGGCACTTTGAGCACGCACGGCTCCATCTCATCGCCCAGCAGCAACTCTTGCAGTTGGCCGCTAGTCGGTGAGTCAGCGCGAGTGTCGTAGAGCGCCACCTTGACCCGCCCGCTGGCGACGTACCACCAATCCACCTGGCGCTGGTGAATGTGCCAGGCCTTGACCACGCCCTGGTAGGACTTGGTGTGGCTCCACTGGCCGAAGCCCTCGCCGAAGAAGTCGTCTGTCACGCGGATGACCTCGCGGAAGAAACCGCGCGGGTCGGGAAAGGTAGTCAGTTTCTTGACCTCAACACCATCGATCTTGGCCATGAGTCTGTCGATCCTCGTTGGGAATGGATTGCAACGGCGAGCCGTACGGATCGCCGAGTCCCATGATACCATCACTCCCCCATCTGCCCAAAGAGCGCAGTCCGCCGGA
>JBFYTD010000363.1:0-3640 GCA_041300885.1 Anaerolineae bacterium
TGCCTGCGCCCTCCCGCTTGGGGCTGGATCCGAACGCGCCGACCATCGGGCGAGTGGCCGCCCTCACCGAAGATGTGCGCAAATACATGACCGTCCTGACCCTGATCAACTTCTTGGTAGGGCTTGGCGATACGGTCTTGCTCCTGATCCTGGGCGTGGATTTCGCCCTGCTCTGGGGGGTGCTGGCCTGGTTCATGGGCTACATTCCTTCGATCGGCTTCTGGATTGCCTTGATCCCACCCGTGCTCATGGCCTACGCCGAGTTCGGGCTGCCGACCGCGCTCGTCGTCTTTGCGGCCTATGTCGTTATCAACGGCGGGGTGCAGAACTTTGTCCAACCGAAGCTCATGGGGCAGAGGCTCAGGATCTCGCCGGTGGTCGTGTTCGTCGGGTTGTTCCTCTGGGGATACGTGCTAGGTGGAATCGGCGCCATCCTCGCGGTGCCGATGACCCTGCTGGTGTTGATCATCATGGAGAATTTCGAAGGCACACGCCCCCTGGCAACCTTGATGCGCTACACTGGTGAGGAGAACAAAGCAGAACGGAAAGCGGCGGCAAGCCATGTCCAGGGCCTCTGGGGAAGAGTGAAGGAAACCGTGAGTCTTGATCGTAAGCCGGAGGACACCCTTCGCGAGCCGGAAGCCAGTGTTGACGAAGGGTGAATGGTACCAGGAGTTCTTACATGCGTTCTGTACCGATCGGCTGAACGCTGGCTGGCCTTCCTGACCTATGCGTTGGCGCTGGTGTTGTTGGTGAGTATCGGCTACAGCCTGTGGGTGACATTGATCTTCCCGGCCCGGGTGCTGGTCATCAGCATCTACATCCTGGCCACGAATCTTCGCCGCCAGGGCACGGACGCCGAGCACGGCCCGTCCACCGTGGCCGAGCCGAGAGAATAGGTGAGCGACCTGCCGGTGATGGCCCTGGTGTCGCAGTATATGCCCCTGGCCTATGATCTGGTAGCGGTTGACATCGAGAATATGCTCAGCGCGCAAGAGACCATACAAGACGAGCATGCGATCCATAGTAATCCGGCCCCCACCCGTGCTACGGCCCATTCCCCAGCACCGCCGGCACAAACACCACGTTCGTCGTCCACTGGCGGCCATAGATGCTGCGGAGCTGGGTGGGATCGGCCTGCGAGTCGGCCTCGTAGGCGAACAGGTACCGCGGGCCGGTGACCTCCACGACCGGGCTGGCGTGATCCCACCAGGCGGCGGCCGCCACCTGGAAATAGTCATACGCAGCCGCATCATCGCCCCACCGCGACGCCCAGATCTCGCTGCCTAGCGCCGTCGCTCTCTGCCAAACCGCTACGTAATCTCGCTGCGGGCCGGGGCGGGCCACCACGCGTGGATTCGTCTCGTCGTCCGTCGTCTGCGAAACGATCACGCTGCCGCCCACCGGCGTGCCACTCACGTCCAGCTCCTGCCCCCGGATATCCCAATCGCAGCAGGGGCCGGGGTAGGCGTACTCCCACACGACCATGTAGTGGCCCTGCTGGTTGGTCGTCACTGCCGGCGACCGCTCATCTTCGGGCGGGGCACTGACCGCGAACGCGCCCGGGGGCGAGATCAGGGCGGCGTCACTGCCTCGCAGCCGGGCGCCATAGATGTCCCAGTCCTCGGCCGCGATGTGGCGTCTCCACACCACCAGGTATTCGTCGGCCGCCACGTTGTACGTCACGTCCGCCTGGTGGGGCGTGCCCGCGTCCGCGATGGGGCGCGGCGCCGACAGCACCGCGCCGCTCGCCGACACCTGGACCCCGGCAACGTCATTGGGCAGGCCGGTCGTCGTGTCCACGGCGTTCCAGACCACCAGGTACTCGTTGCGGTAGCTGTTCCAGGCTACCCGTGGCGACCAGAAGCTGCGGTCCGGCCATTGGAAGATGAGGAACGGCGCGCCCACACCGCTGGCGTCCCCCTCGACGATCGCCCCCCAAATCTCGTACCTGCCGTTCTGGTCCGAGTCGAACATCGCCACCAGCAGAAAGCCGTCCTCGGTGCGGTTGTAGGCCACTGCGGGCTGCACACCGTTCATCGCCCAGAACCAGACCCAATCGTTGGGGACCGGCGACCAGTAGAAGCCATATACGTCCCCGCCTGTGGTGGCGTGGGCGTGGGTAAACACGGCCTGGGAGTGGCGGAGGGAGTTGTACGCGGCCGCGGGCCGGTACCAATCCTCTCCGGCGCCGGTGGATGCGCGAGACAACTGGATTTCGGGGCCCAGCACGGATTCGAGAGCGGCGGCCAGATCCTGCCCACTATCCTTGGGCTGGGCCTGGGCACTCGCCAGCACGCAGATCGACAGCAGGAGGGCCAGCAGAGCGAGCGATAGCCTCTTGTGCACGTAAGCCTCCTTGGCTTCCCGTAAGGCCGGGCCGGCCCGCGCTCAAAAAGAGCCACGCGAAGCGAGCAGCGAGCCGCGCGGTGAAGGTGGTCGCACTTGCCACAGATTATAACCGGATCCGATTTGGAGGGCAAACCGGGCTGGCTTGCCATTGGGCAATCGCATCTGGCGGTGACGCTGCCGGCGCTCGCCTGCCGAACACGCGTTTCGCCTACTCCACTAACGGCAGATGGAAATTCGCCAGGTATCGGGCTACCTGCTCCTCTACTTCTACGGCATTCACCGTCTCCTGGTCGCACTCGCCCGTGTGTTGGATGCGCGTCTTGTCCTGGTACTGGCGTACTTCGTGAGTGGCTTGGGCACGCATTGGGCGATTGCACTGTGCGCAGAAGAGGATGCCCGACAACTGTTCACCTACCTTTCGTGTTGGAACGCGAATGGTCTTCGAACAAGTTGCAGAATGGAAACTTGGCACCTGGCCTGAACCGTGGTACACTTGCCTTACCGGAAGGTCTTGGGAAACGTGGCTGGCTCAACATCATCGAATCTCTTTCCTGTTCAGTGATGTGAGTACAAGAAGAACTGCGTGGTCGTAAGCGTGAAAGTTGATAATCCGGTGAGCCAGGTCTGCATCATGGGAAGAAAAAGAGAAGAGAGCGGGCCGAGACTCGGCAAAAGATGAAGGCAGTCTGGTTCCACCGTCTGCGCTGGCGCATCGCGCTGCCCTACGTCTTCCTGATCCTGGTCGCTACGCTGGGCTTGACGCTCTATGTCTCAGACCAGGTGCGCCAGGTGCGCCTGGCCGACCTCGAAGCCCAGCTCCGCGCCGATGCCCGCCTGCTCGCCGGCAGCGTTGCTCCGCTCCTCGCAACAGACACGAGTTCCGAGGCACTGGACGGGGCGGCGCGGAGCTGGGCGGAGCAGCTCGGAGCGCGGGTGACGATCATAGGCGCCGATGGCGTCGTCGTGGGCGAGTCGCATGAGAATCGGGCACAGATGGACAATCACCTGCTGCGGCCCGAAGTCCAAGGCGCTTTGAAAACCGGGCATGCCAGCAGCCGGCGCTACAGCGCCACGCTCGGCTATGAGATGATGTACGCTGCGGTCCCGATTCAATCCGGCACGGGACAGGTGCTGGGCGTGATGCGCGTGGCGTTGCCTCTGGACCAGATCGAGGGTGGGGTACGGCGCCTGCGCCAGAACATTGTCCTCGCCGGGCTTGTGACGGCCGTATTGGCTACCCTGCTGGCGGTCTTCGTTGCCGAGCGCATCACCCGGCCCGTGCGCCGCC
>JBFYTD010000364.1:0-3629 GCA_041300885.1 Anaerolineae bacterium
CCGGCGTGATGGAGCAGGCGTCAGCCTTCGCGGCTGCGCTGGCCGCCACCACCAACTTCTCGGCCAACCAAAACCAACTGGCGTTGCTGGCCGGTAACCAGATCGTCGCGACCCTTACGGCCGACGTGCAAAGCCTGGCCGGCAGCGACTGGGACGTGACCATGTATAACAACGGCCGCGAGGCCGTGGTCGGCGTCATCGAAGGCACGGAGATCACCGCCCTCTTTGGCGACAACGGCGAATTGAGCGGCAGCGCCGGCTGCAACCAGTACATCGGCGGCTACACCGTCGATGGCAACACCATCCAGATCGGCCAGCTTGGCTCGACCATGCGCTTCTGCGGTGAGCCGGAAGGGATCATGGAGCAGGAACAGGCCTTCCTGGCCGCCCTGCAGAGCGCCGCCACCTTCCGCATCGAAGGGGGCAACCTGGAGCTGCGCACGGCCGGCGACGCCATCGCCGTCATGATGACCCGCCGGGTGGTTGTCGATCTGCCCGAGCCGCCGGCCGAGCCGGCCACCCCCACCGGCCGCGTCGTGGGCACGCAGGGCCTCAACGTGCGCTCCGGCCCCGGCACCGTCTTCCCGGTGATCGGCGTCGCCCGGCTGGGCGACGAAGGTGAGCTTGTCGGCCGCAGCGCCGATGGCCGCTGGTGGGCCGTCGCGATCCCAACTGCGCCCGGCGGCGTCGGCTGGGCGTCGGCCGATTTCGTGCTGGCCACCAACGCCGAGAACGTGCCGGTGATGCAGGGCCCGCCCCCGCCCCCGCCCACGCCGACCCCACTGCCGCGGCCCACGGCCACCCCTGCGCCGCTGCAGCCCACGGCCACACCCGTGCCGGCCCAGCCCACGCCCACGCCGTCGGCCGAGATCACGTTCACGGCGGACCGCACCACCATCATGCAGGGCGAATGCGCCACGTTGAGCTGGTCGGTGCAGAACGTGCAGGCCGTCTGGGTCTATCCGCTCGGCGCCAACTACGCCAGCTTCCCGCAGGCCGGCCAGGGCAGCCAGCAAGTGTGCCCGACCACCACCACCACGTATGAGATGCGCGTGCGCCTGCGCGATGGTACAACCCAGTTCCGCCAGGTGACCATCACGGTCAACGCGGCCGCGCCGACCGCCACCCCGGCGCCGCCGGCCAATCCGCTGGCCGGCACCCGCTGGAATGTGGTCAACTACAACGACGGCTCGGCCATCGTCACCATGATCCCCGGCACCAGCATCACCATGGACTTCGGCGCGGGCGGCCAGGTGACCGGCAACTCGGGCTGTAACAGCTTCTCGGCCGGCTACAACGTCAACGGCAGCGCCATCTCCATCACCCAACCCAGCGGCACGCAGCAGTTCTGCGAATCGCCCGCGGGCGTGATGGACCAGGAGGCCCGCTTCCTGGCGGCCTTGCAGTCGGCGGCCAGCTTCCGCATCAACGGCAGCCAACTGGAGATCAGCTCGGCAGCCGGCCAGATCGCCGTCGTGGCAACGCGCGCGCCATAAGGCGCCCTCGTCGTCTCTCGTGGGTTGCGCCGCCTGCTTGCAGTTTTCTTGCGGGCAGGCGGCGCACCATCTCTGCGCTATGTCGACCGCCAGACCCACCCTGCGCCGTCCCCCGCGACGTCCACCGCCGCCACCCGAGGGATGGCTGGAGCGGCTCGTGGCGCGCTTCGTAGCGCCTATCGATGCCCTGACCGCAGCCATCTACAGCATTCTGATCGTGCTGACCTTCACCCTGGCCTTCACGGTGATCAAGCGTTGGCCGGGCTACAACCAACCGATCCCGGAGGGCTTTGGCACAGAGCTGTTCTTCGCCGTGCTGGGCGCGGCCGTGGCCTGGGCGCTGATCGACGGCCTGATGCTGGCGTTGCTGTCCGTGCTGGCGCGCGGCGAGAAACACCGTTTCTTGCAGGCGCTGCAAGCAGCTAACAGCGACGAGGAGGCCGTGGCAGTGATTGCCGACGAGTTCGACTTTGTCCTGGAGCCCATTGCCAGCGAGACAAAACGCCATCTGCTCTACACGGACGTGCTGGAGCATCTGCGCGACAGCCAGCCGCGGCCGGTAGGTTTCCAACGCGAGGACTTCGTCGAAGGGCTGAGCGTAGCGCTGGTGGCTATCGTCGCTGCGGCTCCCTCGCTGCTGCCGCTCTGGCTGTGGCGCAATGATGCGCTGGCCGCCCTGCGCATCTCCAACATCGTATCTTTCATCATCTTGTTCATCTTGGGGTATCGCTGGGGCCGGTACACCGGCGCCAATCCGTGGAAGATTGGCGCCCTGTTGGTGCTTACCGGCGTGCTTCTGACGGCGATTGCCATACCGCTGGGCGGATAGAACCTTCATCTCCGGCAGCGATTTCTCAAACAGCTTCTCAGGGATAACTACCATGCAATCAACCTCTGATCTGCGGACGCTGGCGGGCAAAGTCGGCTTTGACCCGGCCTATCTCGAGGCCTTCGAGGCCAAGATGTTCATCCAAGGCCCCAAAACGGCGCAACGGCTGATCAACTTCTTCGTGCTGCTGTTGTTGGCGACCGTCATCGCCACCTTTGGCGTGCTCTCCGACTCGACGGCGACGGTGATCGGCGCCATGATCGTTGCGCCGCTGATGGGGCCAATCATGGGGACCGCCGCGGCCATCGTCATGGGATCGGCGCAGCGCGCCCTGAGCGCGCTGGCGCTGGTGGCTGCGGGCGTCGTTGCGACCATTCTCCTTTCCTGGCTGCTGGCGTGGGCCATACCCGATGTCATCATCTCGCTCACCTACAACAGCCAGATCACCTCGCGCATTGCGCCGGGCCTGATGGCGCTGGTGACCGCGCTGGCGTCGGGCGCGGCCGGCGCCTACATCACCCTGCGCGAGGAGATCGCCGACTCCATGGGCGGCGTGGCCATCGCCATCTCGCTGGTGCCGCCGCTGTGCGTGGTGGGCATCGCGCTGTCGCTAGGCAACTGGGAGGCAGCCGGCGGCGCCATGCTGCTCTTTCTGACCAACTTCCTGGCCATCCTGCTGGCCGGCGGTCTCGTCTTTCTGCTCTCTGGCCTGGGCCGGCTGGCCATCAGCGACGATCTCGTGCGCACGCGGCGTAACGCCTTCATCGTGGTGATCGTGGCGACCCTGCTGGTGGCTGTGCCCCTGAGTGTTACCAGCCTCGAGGCGGTGGTCGGCGCGCTGGAGAATCGGGAGGCCATCGACGATACCGAAACCTGGCTGGGCGACGCGAGCTACAGCGTGGTGAACGTCGCCGTGCGCGATGAACAGGTCATCGTCACCGTCGAAGGAGATGGCGAGCTGCGGCCGCTGCGCGTATTGGCCAATCAGTTGGCGCAGACGCTGAATCGGCCTGTTTGGGTCAACCTGCGCGTTGTGCCGTCCCAAGTCGAGGCGTCCAACCCCAGCGCGCCATAGCTCCCCAGGAAACTACCCTGAGAATAGCTCACGGACCTTCGGCGGATTGCACGGATCGGACTCTATGATTGCTCGGTCCGGTCTGTGCGCAGCCTCCCGGCCCCTGGGCCGGCGACGCCTTCGGCGAGCTGAAGCGCTACGACCAGACCATCGTGCAGTTTCGCCGTGCCACAACACTCCCAATCCGAAAGGAGAGACTGCCTCATGACCAAGCGTGTCAACGCACTCC
>JBFYTD010000033.1:0-10044 GCA_041300885.1 Anaerolineae bacterium
ATGCCCTTGTCGGCCGCTCCCAGGATGAACTGCCGGGCCTCGGCCGGGTCCTGGCCAACCGCCAGCATAGCCGGGCTAACGCGCTCGATCTCGGCGTCGAGCACGTCGTGGGCGATATGGCAGATCACCGGCAGGATTTCTTTCTTGGTGAACTTGACCTCGGCCGGGCCGCGGCGGGCCACGGCCACCACCTCGGCTACCTTGACGTCACGAATCAGCCAGTGGGCAATGTCCATCATCACGTTGCCCACGCCGACGATGGCCACGTGCTGACCGATGAAATAGTGCTCCTGGCTAAAGGGCGGCAGCCCGTTGTAGTGGTAGACGATGTCCTTGGCGTGGTAGACGCCGCGCAAGTCTTCGCCGGGCAAGCCGAGCCACTTGGTGCCCTGCGCCCCAACGGTGACCAAAATAGCCTGACAGCCCAGGCTGCGCAGGTCGTCCAACGTCAGATCACCTTGCTGGCCGACCACGACGTTGCCAAAGTAGTGGATGTTGGGCGCCGCCAGGATCTCGCGGAACTGCTTGCGCAGGCCCTCCTTCATCTTGTACTTATCGCGGAAAATGCCGTATTCGGCCAGCCCGCCGGGCTTGATATCGCGGTTGAACAACAAGACCTCAGCCCCGGCATTGGCCAGGGACTGGGCAGCGTACAGACCGGCTGGGCCAGCGCCCACCACGGCGACGAGATGCTTAGCTCCATTGCTTGCGCTCACTGTGATCCTCCTATGAAACCGGACTTCGGAAGTAGCCGCAGCAGACGAGGTAACAATGTTCGTGGCGATTGACCCAGTTAGGTCCAGAGCCGGCTACTTCCGAAGTCTGTACCTGACGAATTCGTGACAAACTTCATTATAACGACAGGCCAAGGATTGCACAAGTTCAGGCCAGCCTGAAGGAAAGACAAAGGCCCGCCGGAAGGTGCTTCGATCCGGTGAGCCTTGGAAATGACGAGGATGTTCTGCGAGCTTGGGCGGCAGTTAAGCCTGTTTGGGACGATGTACGATCAGCTCGCTGGTCTGCCTCACCAGCATAAGCATGGCAATGCCCAGACGCACGTAGTTGCTGATCCCGGCCGTCGCCCCTTCACGGTCGTCCGGGTTGCGCAGGGTCATGAGGATCACACTCACGATCGCGCCCAAGAGGGCGCCAGTCACAACGCCCATGATGATACCGGTCAACGACAAGTTGCGCTCGTCTAGTTTGGCAAGCATGTTATTCCTCCTTGGGTTCCTGTTGTCGGCTGCCAGGCTGCGCGTTGCTGCCGTAGAATACGCGCTGGCGCATGCCGCGCCAGCGGGCCTGGCTTGTCTCGAGACGAATGAAGGGCGACGCCACCTTGTGGCTCACGCTTTCGCTGGTGTCGGCCAGCCGGCGCGCCTGGCCCTGAATCTGCGGCATGACCTCGACCACTTTGCGCCGCACCAGCATCGTGGCTCTGGCCAGCCCAAAGCTCAATGCCAGCAGCACGACGAGAATCACCAACGCTTCGATGATTAGGAAGATCGTGGCGATGTTGGCAAACGTATTTAGCTGAACCATGGCTGCTTTCTCCTGCTACAGCGAGCTGCGCACCGGCAGCGGCATAGCCAATTCCGGCGGCAGCACGCAGTGGCTGTCCTGGTCGTAGCGATGGTCGGGCGGCAGATCGACCACCTGCAAGCCCTCGGCTTCGAACGGCTGGCCAGGCTGCCAAGCCAGCAGATTGGTGCGGGTCATCTGGCTGCCGTCGACGATCTGCACGCTGGCCAGGCCCACCACTTCCAGCAGGTTGTCAGAGCGGCGGATGAAGGCCGCCTGATCGGGCAGGCCGATACCGAGCATGTACGGATTGGCGGCGATGGCCATCCGCAGCAGCGGGCCGCGCAGGACCGGATCGAAATGGGCTGCCACCAGCATGCGGTTGCTCAAGCCCAGGCCAGGCGCCATAACTGGGAAAGCGGTATCTTCCCGGTAGACCAGCATGTGGTTGCCCAGGAAAGCCGCCGAGCCGCCCACCGCGCCTACCGCCTTGCCGCAGGCGTTGGCGCGACGGATGCCCGTGGCCAGCGGCGTGCCGCCGATACGCGTCGACCATTGCAACGGGTGGCCGCCCGACAGAAAGACCGCCGTGCTCTGCTCGACCGCGTGCAGCACGGCCGGATCGCTCCCGCTGGCCCGGTCAGCCAGCACCAGGAGGCGCACTCGAGCCGCCTCCAGCGCCTGGAACGCCGCCGCGTAGCCGTAGTCGGCCTGCGACACGTCGGCGTTGGTGGTCAGCACTACAATGCGGGCGCCGTAGCCGCCAGCCAGGTTCCAGAACGCGTTGCGGGCATACTCGTTGTAGACGCTGTTGTCTGCGCCTCCGTCGTAGAAGACAGGGCCGCGCACGTATCCTTCGGGTACAGGTGATGGGCACATAGGCACAGCAATCTTACCACAAGCTGTCCTGACGCGCAATTGCTCAGCACGGAAAGAAGGGACTGAACACCATTCCCTGCGCTCCCTGGATGCGGGATGCGTTGGACAACGCTGCACAGCGCAGAGCACGCACAAAACAGGTAGGGTTGGTGCAAAACTACTTCGCTAAATATGACCTAAATCATGGTTGGGATTGCCCAGGCGTGGTATGCTGTCCTGTGAAACAAGGCACTTGGCTTACACGAGTTTGCAAGGAGACTGCCATGCTGGAAAGCAAAACCAGAAGCACAGCAGCGACTGACTCGTCGCATCCCAGCGGCGATCCCAGGTTCGCGCTGATCGACCGCACCTTGAAGCGTTTTCGTTTCCAACAGGACGCCCTGATCGAGGTGTTGCACACTGCCCAGGAGGCATTTGGCTTTCTGGAGGAGGACCTCCTGATCTACGTGGCGCGCCAGCTCAAGCTGCCCTTGAGCTGGGTATTCGGTGTCGCCACCTTTTACCATTTCTTTTCGTTGCAGCCGCAGGGCGAACACAACTGCATCGTCTGCATGGGCACCGCCTGTTACGTGAAACGCGCAGCCGAGATTGTAGCTGCGCTGCAGACGGCCTACGGCATCGAGGCCGGCCAGACCACGCCCGACGGCAAGCTGAGCATCACGGCAGCCCGCTGCCTGGGCAGTTGCGGCTTGGCGCCGGTGCTCATTGTGGATGGCCAGGTGCTGGCACGCGAGCTGCCGGAAACTTCAGTCGCCGCAGTGGCGCGTGCCCTGGCCAGCGATCGACCTGACGCAGAGCGCAACGGCCATCAGTCGGCGAGCAACGAGACCTTCGAGGAGGATAACGGCCTATGAAACGCTCAGATCTTCAGGCCATGGCCCAGCGCGAGGTTGACCGGCAACAGGCATTCCGCTGCCGCCTGCTGTGCTGCGCCAGCACCCCCTGCCTCTCCTCCGGCGCCGCGGCTGTGCAGCAGGCTCTGGATGACGCCGTAGCCGAGCACAAGCTGGATGCCGAGGTGGCCGTCATCTCCACCGGCTGTATGGGACCGTGCAGTCGGGGCCCCATGGTCACGCTGCAGATCCCCGGCCAGGAGGACGTCTACTACGAGAACGTCACCCCGGAGAGCGCCCGCCAGATCGTCGCCGAGCACGTAGCCGCCGGCCATCCGGTGGCGGACAAGATCATGCCCAGCGACCTGCCTTTCTTCGCCAAACAGACAAAGGTGGTGCTCGCCAACAGCGGCGTCATCGACCCAGAGCGGTTGGAGGACTATGTGGCTCGCGGCGGCTACTCTGCGCTGGCCCACGCGCTGCGAGAGATGACCCCGGAAGAAGTGTGCGCCGAGATCAGCAAGAGCGGCCTGCGCGGCCGCGGCGGCGCAGGCTATCCCGCGGGCCTGAAGTGGGACCTGGTGCGCAAGGCGCCTGGCGACAAGAAGTACGTCATCGCCAACGGCGACGAGGGCGACCCCGGCGCCTACATGGACCGCACGCTGATGGAGTCGGACCCGCACCGCCTGCTGGAAGGCATGGCCATCGCCGGCTACGCGGTCGGCGCGGAGCAGGGCTTCCTGTACGTGCGCGGCGAGTATCCCGTAGCGGCCAAGCGACTGGAGAAGGCCATCCGCACAGCCGAGCGGCGCGGCCTGCTGGGCAGTCGCGTGCTGGAGAGCAGCTTCAGCTTCCGCATCGACATTCGCATCGGCGCCGGCGCCTTCGTCTGCGGCGAAGAGACAGCGCTGATGGCCTCGATCATGGGCCGCCGCGGCCAGCCCACCCCGCGCCCCCCTTACCCGGCGCAGAGCGGCCTGTGGGGCTGCCCGACCCTGATCAACAACGTCGAGACCTTTGGCAATATCGTGCCGATCATCGAGAACGGCGCCCAATGGTTCGCCAGCATCGGCACGGCCAAGAGCAAGGGCAGCAAGATCTTCGCCCTGGCAGGTAAAGTCCACACCACCGGCCTGATCGAAGTGCCCATGGGCATCACGCTGCGCGAGGTGATCTTCGACATCGGCGGCGGCGTCGGCGAAGGCCACACCTTCAAGGCGGCGCAGACGGGCGGCCCCAGCGGCGGCTGCATCCCGGCCGAGCACCTGGACACGCCTATGGACTACGAGAGCCTGCGCGCGCTGGGGTCGATCATGGGATCGGGCGGCCTGATCGTCATGGACGACACCAGTTGCATGCCCGACGTGGCTAAGTTCTTCATGGAGTTCTGCACCGACGAGAGCTGCGGCAAGTGCGTACCCTGCCGGGTCGGCACCGTGCAGATGCACCGCATCCTGGAGCGCATCACCAACGGCAGCGCCACTTCGGACGACCTCCAGATCATGGAGGAGTTGTGCGTGATGGTGCAGGAGACCAGCCTGTGCGGGCTGGGCATGTCGGCCCCGAACCCGGTACTCAGCACGCTGCGCTTCTTCCGCGACGAATACGAGGCCCATATCCAGCGCCACGAGTGCCCAGCCGGCGTCTGCCAGATGACCGAAGTGCCGACGCTGGACCTGGTGGACGCGCTGCCGCGCCGCATTCGCGAGCTGGGAACTGTCCCGGCGGTACTGGCGTGAGGCGAGGAGACGAGCAATGGCAGTCATAACAATGACAATCAACGATGAACTGGTCAGCGGCGTGGAGGGCCAGAGCCTGCTGGGATTGATCCGCGAGCAAGGGATCGAGTTGCCCACGCTGTGCCACCTGGACGGGCTGGAGGCGCGCGGCGGCTGCCGGCTGTGCCTGGTCGAAGTACAGCCCAGTCACCGGCTGTTGCCGGCCTGCACCACCACAGTCCAGGAGGGTATGACCATCTATACCCACAGCGAACGCCTGGTCAAATATCGCCGCATGATCCTGGAGCTGCTCTTCGCCGAGCGCAACCACGTCTGCGCGGTGTGCGTGATGAACGGTCGCTGCGAGCTGCAAGCTGAGGCGGCCATGATCGGCATGGACCATGTGCGCTACGACTATCTGGTGCCAGATCTGCCCATGGACGCCAGCCACGACAAGTACGTCATCGACCACAACCGCTGTATTCTCTGCACGCGCTGCGTGCGGGTCTGCGACAGCGTCGAGGGCGCACACACCTGGGACGTGATGGGCCGCGGCGTCAACAGCCGCGTGATCACCGACCTGAACCAGCCGTGGGGCAACAGCATGAGTTGTACCAGTTGCGGCAAGTGCGTGCAAGTCTGCCCGACCGGCGCGCTCACCAACAAGGGTTCGACCGTAGCCGAGATGGTCAAGCGCCACGACTTCCTGCAATGGATCCTTGACGGTCGCGAGAAGAAACAATGGGTGATGCGCAACGGTGGATTGGGAACCAACCCGCAGGGACAGGAGGGCAAACGATGACGACAATCGCCTCAAAGAAGACGGGCGCCAAGGTGGCCAAGGCCGGCGGCCCAGCAAGCGGCAAGATACGGCTGGCCACAGCCTGGTTGGGTGGCTGCTCCGGCTGCCATATGAGCTTCCTGGACCTGGACGAAAAGCTGATCGACCTGGCCGAGGCGGTCGAGCTGGTCTACAGCCCCATCGCCGACGTCAAGGAGTTTCCCGAGAACGTGGACGTGACGCTGGTGGAGGGCGCAGTGGCCAACGTGGACCACCTGGAGCTGGCCGAGAAGATCCGCGCGCGCAGCAATATCGTGGTCAGCTTCGGCGACTGCGCGGTGACCGGCAACGTGACCAGCCTGCGCAACAAGTTCCCCGTGGAGGACCTGCTGACCAAGGTTTACCAAGAGGGGCCGGGTGCGGTGCCGAGGGGCGGCGAGTTCGACAAAGTCGTACCTGCCCTGATCCCGCGCGTGCTGCCCCTGCACCAGGTGATCGCAGTCGATGCGTTCATCCCCGGCTGTCCGCCCGACGCCGAGCGCATCTGGGCCGCCGTCAGTTCACTGCTGGCCGGTGAGCCGGTGGTGTTGGCCGAGAAGATGAGGAAGTTTGGATAGTACGGTCGTTAGATCGTGTGGTCGTGTGATCGTGCGGTCGTAACAATTGCACGATCGTACGATCACACGGCCGCACCAAAGTACTGAGGTACGACAATGACACGAACAGTTGTAATCGATCCCGTAACCCGCATCGAAGGCCACGCCAAGATCAGCCTCTACCTGGGCGACGACGGCATGGTCGAGGACGCGCGCTTCCACGTGGTAGAGTTCCGCGGCTTCGAGAAGTTCTGCGTCGGCCGCACCTTCTGGGAGATGCCCGGCATCACCGCGCGCGTCTGCGGCATCTGCCCGGTCAGCCATATCCTGGCTTCGGCCAAGGCCGGCGACGACATTCTGGGGATCCGCATCCCGCCGCGCGCCGAAAAACTGCGCCGTGTGATGAACTGGGGCCAGTTGGTGCAGAGCCACGCCCTGAGTTTCTTCCACCTGAGCGCGCCCGACCTGCTGCTGGGCATGGACAGCGACCCGGCTCAACGCAATATCATGGGCCTGATCCAGGCGCGACCCAACATCGCGCGCAGCGGCATCCGCCTGCGCCAGTTCGGCCAGGAGGTGATCCGACTGTTAGGCGGTCGCAGCGTACACCCGGCCTGGGCCGTGCCCGGCGGCGTGCGCGAGCCGCTGAGCGCCGAGGCGCGCAGCCAGATCAAGCGCATGCTGCCTGAGGCCTTCGACATCGCCGAACTGGCGCTGGACCTGCTCAAGGACAGCTACGACCAATTCAGCGGCGAGATTGAGCACTACGGCGATTTTCCCAGCCTGTTCATGGGGCTGGTAACGGCCGACGGCGGCCTGGAACACTACGACGGCATGTTGCGCGTGGTGGACGCCGAGGGGCGCATCCTGGAGAACGTGGAGACCATCGCCTATCGCCACATAATCGGCGAGGCCGTTGAGCCGTGGAGCTATCTCAAAGCGCCGTACTACAAGCCGATGGGCTACCCAGGCGGCATGTACCGCGTCGGCCCGCTGGCGCGCCTGAACGTCTGCGACTACGCGGGGACGCCGCGCGCTGACCGCGAGCTGCGCCAGTTCCGCCGCTTCAGCCCGAGAAGCAAGCCTGTCAGCGGCAGCTTCCACTACCATTACGCCCGCCTGATCGAGATCATGTTCTGCCTGGAGAAGATCGAGGAGACCATCGGCGACGAAACCCTGACCGGCTCGCACGTGCGCAACCACGCCGAGGTCAACGAACGCGTCGGCATTGGCGTCAGCGAAGCGCCGCGCGGCACGCTGTTCCACGAGTATAAAGTCGATCGCCAGGGCATTCTGCAGTTCGTCAACCTGTTGATCGCCACCGGCCAGAACAATCTGGCCATGAACAAGACCGTACAGCAGATCGCGCGCGCCTACATCGACGGCACGACCATCCCCGAAGGCGTGCTGAACCGCATCGAGCACGGCATCCGACTGTACGATCCCTGCCTGAGCTGCTCGACCCACGCCGCCGGCCAGATGCCGCTGCATGTGCAGTTGATCGCGCCAGATGGGCGGGTGGTGGATGAGCGGATACGCGACTAACACGTAATGCGTAACACGTAACCGGAAGTCGGATTGCGCGAAGAGTCTCCGGGTTACGAGTTACGCATTACGCATTACGAGTTACGCATGATCCTCCTCATCGCTTACGGGAACCCACTGCGCCAGGACGACGGCGCGGGGCTGCGACTGGCGGAACGCATGGCCGGGCGCTGGCAGGCCATGGGCGCGCCAGTGCGCCACCTGGCCGTGCAGCAGTTGGCGCCGGAGTTGGCCCTGGAGATTGCGGTGCCAGATGTTACGGCGCTGGTGTTCGTGGACACACGGGCGGCCGCTGGGCTGGCTGGCGCGGTGGAGATCACGCCGCTGGCGCCGCCCGATGCGGCCACGCCCAGCCTGGGGCACCACTTCCAGCCGGGTGTGCTGCTGGCCTATGCTGCACTGCTGCTGGAAGGCCGCCAAGCGCCGCCAGCCAGGCTGGTGACTGTGCCCGGTGTGGCCTTTGACCACGGCGAGGGCCTCAGCCAAACCGCCAGCGCGGCCATCGAGGCTGCACTGAGTGGCATAGACGAGCCGCTGCTGCAATTGATAGATCAACTGACACGCGCCGTTAGCGCGTACTCTTGTAGGCCTGTCGCAGTCGAGGCTTCAGCCCGGTCCCAACACACAACCGCATAGAGACTCGACTCCGGCAAGCCAGTGGAGAGTTAAGTCGAGCTTGTATAACTTTCAAGGAGCAAAGTATGACCGACACCAGTTTCCGCGAGATCGAGCGCAAGAACCGGGTGCATGAACTGCCTGTGGACTACGCCAAGCGACCCATTGAAGAGCGCATCCTGGACTTCGACGAAGTGACCCTGGGCTTCGACCCGGTGACCGCAGCGCTGGAGGCCAGCCGCTGCATGCAGTGCCCCGATCCTCAGCCCTGCATCCTGCGCTGCCCGGCCGGCAACGATGTGCCCCAAGCGCTATGGCTGATCAGCCAGGGCGATTTCATCGGCGCGGCGCAGGTCTTTGCCGCCACCAGCCCGCTGCCTGAGGTGTGCGGCCGTGTCTGCCCCAACCTGTGCCAACAAGGCTGTGTCCTGGGCCGGGTCTACGGCTCGGTGTCGGTCGGCAAGCTGGAAGCCTTCGTGGCCGACGTGGCCCGCCAGGCCGGCGCGCTGGCCATCGATGTGCCGTCGGACAGGAGCGGCAAGCGCGTGGCCGTGGTCGGCTCTGGCCCGGCCGGCATCACCGTGGCTGAGGACCTGATCAAGCAGGGCCACAGCGTCACGGTCTACGAGGCCTGGCCTATGGCCGGCGGCGTGCTGGTCTACGGCATCCCCAGCTTCAAGCTGGACAAACATGTGGTGCAGGCCAAGATCAAGGACCTGGAAGACGCGGGCGTGCGCTTTATCGTCAACACCCGCGTCGGGGAATCTGTCACGGTCGATGCACTGCTGGCCGCATACGATGCGGTTTTCCTGGGCACCGGCGCAGGCGTCGAGGCATCGATGGACATTCCCGGCGAGAAGCTGGCCGGCGTCTACTCGGCCACCGACTTCCTGGTGCGGGCCAACGTGCCGTTGGAGATGTTGCCGGACGGGCGGCGCCAGCGGCCGCAGGTGGGCCGGCGCGTGGCCATCATCGGCGGCGGCGACACGGCCGTGGATTGCGCGCGCACATCGATCCGCCTGGGCGCCGAAGAAGTGACCATCGTCTACCGCCGCACCGAGGCTGAGATGCCGGGCAACAAGGTCGAGCGCGGCGTGTCGCTGGACGAAGGGGTCAGGATCCGCTACCTCGAAGCGCCCACTGAGCTGCTGGGCGACGACGATGGCCGGCTGCGCGCGATGAAAGTCATCAAGATGGAGCTGGGCGAGCCGGATGCATCAGGTCGCCGCCGGCCCGTCCCTAAGGAGGGCTCGGAGACCATCGAGGAGATCGACAACGTGATCCTGGCTGTTGGCTACTGGCCCGATCCGCTGATGGGCAAAACGACGCCCAAACTGGCCACCCGCAAGTGGGGCCTGATTGTGACGGACGAGGAAGTCGGCGCCACGACGCGCGAGGGCGTGTTCGCGGCCGGCGACGCCGTCCATGGCCCTGACCTGGTGGTGACGGCCATCGCCACCGCCCACAAAGCCGCGACCAACATCGACCGCTACCTGCGCGGCGAGAGCATCCCCCAACCACCAGCCAAGTAGGGGCGGGTTCCCCGCCCACCACGC
>JBFYTD010000365.1:0-3626 GCA_041300885.1 Anaerolineae bacterium
TGTTGTCCTGGCTCTTCTGGTCGTAACCGGCCAGCCGCTGTATGCCCAAACCGGCAACATGTGGACGGTCAGCTACTTCAACAACCCCGACTGGTCGGGTGGCCCGGTGCTGGGCACCTATGCCCCGTCGGTCGACTTCAACTGGGGCACAGTGCCCCCCGGACCTGGCATGCCGGCCACTAACTGGACCGCGACCATGACCAGCACCGCCTACTTCTATTACAACGGCACCTACATCTTCCAGGCGCTGGCCGACGACGAGATCTCATTGCAGATCGACGGCGTGACCTACCTCAACACCATCGGCCAGAACATGTCGGGCAAGACGGTGCAGGTGTACGTGCCCATGACCGTGGGCAACCACAACCTGGTGGTGCAGTATCGCCAGTACACGGGCACAGCCTACGCCTACCTGAACTGGGCCTACATCAAGCCGGATGGCGGCTTGATCTATATACCGCTGCCGCTGCCGATGCCGGCCAGTACGCCGGTGGTGGTTACACCTGCGGCGATGACGACGCCGGCCCCGGCGTGTGATCCCTCGTGGTCCTGCACCTGCCCGGTCCAGGCCACCAGTGTCACCACCCAGTACGGCGACTACACGGCCTGTATCGAGCAGGACCTGCACCAGGCCAACTGCTTCGTGTCGGATGGGCAGTGGGACTCGCCCGACGTGGGCTCGATCCAGATGGAGCCGTCGATCGAGGTGTGGGGCGCCTGCACGCCCGGCGCACAGCAGTGCATGCAGTTAGCCTGTAACGAGGCGCCACAGACGGCCGTCTGCTCCAAGACAGCCGCGGGCTGGTTCTACTACGGGCCATGCCCTACCCTCTACACGACGGCGACGCCAACGCCATAGTTGCCAAACAGACAGTGACCGGCGCTCTCGGGCACCTTGAAATCCCAGGAGTGCCGGTCTTCGTTTTCCCAAGAGCAAGTAGTAAGGTGGACGGGTTTGTCGAGACACGGAAGTGCATGACCGGTATTCTACCTTATTTTCGGCCATTTGCGTGTCTAGATTTCGCCATCCATTATACTCTCAGCGCTGAAACAGACACCTCGAATGGCCTGGAATCTGGGCTTCGTGAGCGCCGAAGAGTACCAGCGGGCGGTGGCGCTCAAACCGGTCTCCAGCGAGCGTCCAGAGGCGGCTGTGAGTCAACAGCGCAGCGGGCGAGACGCCCTGGAGATCGCCGGACGGCGCTAGCCCAGCGACGACCACACCTCAACTTTGGTACGCACGCGGCGGATCACCTCGTTGGTGAACTCATCGGTGCGGGTGGGGCCGGCCAGGTCGGCCGTGGCAAAGCCGTCGTAGACCGCCTCCAGCGTCCCTTCGAAGTGCTGGAAGTTCAGATCGAAGCCGATCACGCTGAGCTGCAAGACGCGCAGCGCCTCGACCAGCAGCTCCTGTTGCTCATCCGTATACTTTTCGGTTATGGCGTTTCTAGGTGTCGTCCTCTGGCTAACCGTTATCTCCGTTCGCCTCTTGTCGAGCCAAACCGAGGCCTTGGCGATCCATCTCCTCTGCATCCTGTCGGTCTTCCGGCTCTACAAACGAATGCTCGACCGACATGTGCAAGCGCTGGCTGAGACGTTGGACTGCCGCCTGGCGTGAGGGCAGCACCATCGTCTCCAGGTCTTCGAGCATAGCGGCTAAACGACGCATTACCTGGATCGAATGCGAGCCATAGTACATGATCTCCAACAAAGCCAGCTCGAGGAAATCCTCCCAGCCGGGTGTGGGATAGACCAGGCGCAGCGCGCCTTGGCGATCGGTTTCGTGGCCCACGTCCAAATCGGATCGTCCCAAACGGCGCAGCAGATCCTCGATCTGGTCGAGGGCCATCACGGCAGTCGTCGGATCATTGACTGCTGGTGAGAGCCCTCGAATGGCGACATCCACCAACAGGCGCAGGGCATACTTGGGATCCTGCACGATCGTGCGTTCGGTGCGCAGGATGACGGCATGCTTGATCTGGCTTTCCTTGACCCTGCGCAAACCGCCGCGAACCTTGGCGAGAGGCGCGCCATCGACTACCGTGTCGCCAACCGCATAGGTCATCTCGATGACAGCGTCGACACGGTGCGCCAGCTTCACCAGGCCGACGAGGTCAAATGCGACCACCGATAAAGGGCCGCCGTGATACATGATCGTCTGGGTGACCGGCAACTCCTGCCAGTGCGGGATTTTGGGTACATTGGCAGGGCGTTCTGCGTCGCCGCCCTGCCACGCGTACATGGCGCCGATAACCTGGCGTCCTTGATGGCCGATGCTGCTTAGCACGTTGCTGATGTAGAGGCTCGTAATGCGGTCGATCAGCAGAATCAGTGCAAGGATGCTGCTGAGCATCCAGCAGAAGGCGACGATGGTCGTCAAGGCGGGCACGATGCCGTTAGTTTGCCTGTCGACACTGGACAACGCGATCAGGGCAAAGAGAAAGGTGCCGATGAAGATGCCCGCCGAGTGGCGGATGATCCTGCTGCGAGCCAGCATGGCCACCAGGCGGGGCGAGTACGCGCTGCTGCCGAACTGCACCATCACAAACACCAGCGAGAAGGTGATGCCGGTCAAAGCCATCATACCGGAGGCCATGGAAGACAAGATGGCGGTTTCGCTGACGACGCTGACGGCGACTAGTTTCGTTCCGAGAAATCTATGATCGTCCACCCGTGGGATGAGGAATCCCAACACGAGCGCCAGGACTGTATAGGCGATAGGTACGACCCAATTCCTGACGGGAGTGAAGCGTCGCCTGCGGATGGGTGAGAGTACTCGCATGCTTCGTCGATCCTTGCCTTGGTAATTCCGCTACTATAGCACGGATCGAAAGAAAGCCAAAGCACTGAAATGAAGACCACAAACAAAAGAGCCAACCGATTGCTCGATTGGCTCTTTGCGTAGCTTTGGCGGGCCCGACGGGTCTCGAACCCGCGATCTCTGGCTTGACAGGCCAGTATGTTAGCCGACTACACCACGGGCCCAGTGGCTGCTACAGGACAGATTATACACATTCAAAAGCTTTCGTCAAATCACGGATCGACTTTGGAAATTGGGCCGTTTGGGCCCATTTTGCGCTTGTGTTTGTGAAGGTAGTGTGCTATACTTTTGACTGTCGTTAACCCGTTGCGTCGCAGATGGCTTCATCTGGCGAGGCTGCTGCGACACCCACCATCCACGTCCGAGGAGGGAATAGTCGATGTTTCAGCAACTGATTCTCATTGGTAATCTGGGCGGCGATTCTGAGCTGCGCTACACGTCTGACGGCACGCCGGTAGCCAGCTTCAGCCTTGCGGTTAACCGCAGGTGGACTAAGGAGGACGGCAGCCACGGCGAGGAGACCACCTGGTTCCGCGTCACGGCCTGGCGCAAACTGGCCGAGAGCCTCAACCCATACCTGAAGAAGGGCGGTAAGGTGATGGTCATCGGTCGGGTGTCGGCCCGTGGTTACACCGCCGCCGATGGCGCAGCGCGCGCCAGTCTGGAGGTGACGGCTGACACCATCAGGCTCATGGGCGGCGGCCCGCGCGGCGAGGAAAGCCCCTTTGCTGAGCCGGCCGCGGAGGAAGAGGTCTTCTTCTAGACGCCGGTTCGCACGAAGGCCCTCCAGGTTGCACGCAGCCTG
>JBFYTD010000366.1:0-3618 GCA_041300885.1 Anaerolineae bacterium
TGAGGCTGCTTCTCAGGTTCAGCTCAGGGCTTGCCGGCCTTGCTTCTCAGCGGCTGAGGCCGCTTCTCAGTTTCAGCCAGGGATTTCTAATCCCTGGCGTAAGCGGCCGGCAAACGCCAGCAGCGCTTCCGTCACCTGCGGCCATGCCGGGCCCGCTTCATCCAGTAGATCATGAGCTGCTGCCGCCTCCACGTAGCGCGCAGGCTGGGGAAAGGCATAGACCAACTGCCGGCTGAGTTTGGGCAGCACCACCTTGTCGTTCACGCCCTGGATGATCAGGGTAGCCGCATGGACACTGCCGGCTGCCTGCCGGCTGGCGTGCCCGGCCTGCCGCACCTCGTCGATCACCGACAGTGGGATGCTGATGTCCAGCAGGCTGCGCTGCACGGCCGGATCGGCCAGGTCCACGCCGGGCAGGAAGGTGGCCATGCCCTTGCGCACCTCCGGGTCAGAGAAGTCGGGCTTGAACAGGCGAAAGGGTCTGACGGTCGGGATCAGCCGGCGCAGCACGGGCATGATCGCGCCGATGGGGCCGATCACGCCGGAGAAAGGGGCCAGCAACGCCAAGCCTTCCGGCTGAACATTGGCTGCGGCCACGGTCGCCACGGCCGCGCCCATGCTGAAGCCGGCCAGCAGCACGGGGCGATGCTGGGCTTGCAGGCTGCGCACGGCCTGCACGGTGGCGCGCACCCAGTCGCCGTAGCGGTACTCGCCCAGCCGGTCAATGTCCGTCCCGAAGCCAGGCAGCAACAGCCCCTGCACCGTCCAGCCGGCGTCGTGCAGCACCTGCCCCAGGCCGCGCGTCTCGGCCGGTGTGCCGGGGAAGCCGTGCAGCAGCAGCGCAGCCGGACGTCCGCCGGACCAGCAGTAGGTCTGGTGCTCAGGGGCCTGAAACGCCTCGCTCCAGCCGGCCGCATTCATACGTCACCCGGTGCATTGAGGCCATGCCACAGGTCGAAGGCCAGCAGAAAGCCGCCCTGCACCACGATCCCCAGCCCAACGCCTCGCCAGTAAGGGTCATCCTGGCCTCGGCGCACGGCCAACGCCAGCCCACCGGCCACGTAGAACACGTCCAGCCCCGCGTTGACCAGCAGCAGGCGGCGCAGGGTGGCGATCTCCTCGCCGGCCGCGTCGTGCTCAGCCTTGCGGCGCTGAGACCAGCGGCCGGCCAGGGCAATGGCGCCGTCGATGGCCCCCCAGGCGATGAACTGTTGGCCCAGGCCGCGCAGCAGGGGCGCTTGGCTGGCAGCCAGCGGTACGCCGGCCGCCACGCTCAGCGCGCTCCAACCCATCAGGCGACGGGTGACGGTTGCGGCAAAGGATGCTGCCTCGCTCATGCTTGCTCCTCGGTCTCCAGGGCAACGCGCTTCGATAGGCCCCAAATGCCCGGCAGGCGCTGTAGTTTGCCCCAGGTGGTCACGTGGGAACGTCGTCCGAACACGTCGTAGTCGTGAACCTCGATGTCATCCAGGATGGCGCGGTAGAGTTGCGCCGCCGCCGTGATAGCGAAGCGTCCGTCCTTTTCCAGCAGGGCCACGCCGGGCAGCGCTTCGTCGTAGAGCTGGCGGGTGCGGGCGATCTGGAACTGCATCAGGCTGCGCCAATGGTCGTTCACTACGCCAGCCGCGATGTCTTGCTCGGCCAGGCCAAAGGCCGCCAGCTCCTCCAGGGGCAGATAAAGCCGGCCGATCCGCCAGTCTTCACCCACATCGCGCAGGATGTTGGTGAGCTGCAAGGCTACGCCCAGCTTGACCGCGTAGGGGATGGCCCGGCTGTCCTGGAAGCCAATGATGTGCATGGCCATCAGCCCCACGGTGGAAGCTACGCCGTAGCAGTATTCGGCCAGCTCGTCGAAGGTCTGATAGCGGGTTTTTTCCACGTCCTGCGCCACGCCTGCAATCAACTGCTCGGCATAACGCCAGGGAATCTGGTAGCGCATGCGGGTATCAGCCCAGGCCACGGCCACCGGGTCGTCGTCTGCCGACTGTACGTGCAACACCTGGTTGCGCCAGCGTTCCAGCGCCTCGCGCGGGTCGCCCTCCACCTGGGGCGCATCGACCAGGTTGTCACATACCCGGCAGAAGGCATAGAGCGCCCGCGCGCCGCGTCGCTTGTCGCGCGGCAGCAGCCCCGACGCCATCATGAAGGTGCGGCTGTGGCCTTTGGTGATCTGCTCGCAGGCGCGGTAGGACGCAGCGAGGTCATCATCGTCATAGATGCCATGCAGCGCGGCTGCGATTTGGCTTTCGAGGGATTCCTGCGCCAGGTCGATCAGCCGGCGCTCCCATCCGTGGGCCTGGACCGCCATCCGATACTCCTTGATAATTGCACGATGAGATCAATACAGACAATGGGTTTGGCGAGCAGGGACGTGCACACTACTAACTAGCGTAACTATAAATGCTGGCTGCCGGTCAGACTGTCAGTAGCTTTCCCGTCGGCGGGATATCGTTGGTAATGAAAGTTACCGTGTCAGATCGCGCAATGCGCCACCCAATAGCGGATTATAGCACGATCACCCCGAATCGTGGCCATTTGGCTACGTGTGAAAGCACGCCGAGGGCGTTGTCCCGCGTCTAGTTGCTGCGCCAGATCACGCTGTGGCAGGGCGCGTCGCCGCCATTCCCTTGCAGATGGTCCACCACCACCGGCGCGCTGAGCGGGTTGCCGGCGCCGTCCAAAACGAGGAGGGTATATTGGTTGGGGAAGAAGTTTACGGGGAAGTCGTAGCGGCCGAAGTCGCCGGGGCTGTCTTTACTCCAGGCATCGGCTTGATTGCCCCACTGGTCCATCAGGTTGATGCGCACGCCGGCCAGCGGCGCGCCGGCCGCGTCCAGCACCTGGCCGACGATGTAGTTGCCGGGACAGGCGTCATGATGGCTGACCGGTTCGGCCAGGCCATAGCTGCCCGGCTGGCCCGCGCTGCTTATGCTGATAGCTACGGGCGCGGCTGTGTCGCCGGCCACCGGGCCGGCGTTGGGGTCCATAGCCGCGGCCAGGTCCACCAACACCTGCGCTGGCGGCTGGTCAAGCCGCGCGTCCAGCGCCAGCGCCGGCGCCATCGCTGCGCCCAGTCCGTCGCACGGCCCCAGGTTGACCGCTGTGGGGTTGCGCAGCGCCCAGGCCATGGCCTGCTCCCGCTCGCGTTGCAGGCGGTCGCTAGCCTCGCGGCCGGCAGGGACGCTCAAGCCTATGCCGGCCGGCAGCTGCAGCAGCGGCCGCAGCAGGGCAGGCTCCACCTGGCAATAGGCGGCCCACTGAGCGCCTTGCCCGCGTTCCACGTAGACCGGCGCCGTCGGGACCAGGGCTACGCTGTCGGCCAGCGGGCCGGCGTCGCCGGTTGCTTCCAGCCAGGCGCGACTGTAGAACTCGCCGCCAGCGCGGCAGTACAGTCCGGGTGGACAGGCCAGCCCGCCAGGGCCGTTGCGCTGCGCCATGTCTGCTGGCGGCGGGAACTGCCAGGCGGTGGGGTCTTCGCCGACTTCCAGGGTGGCCAGCAGCGCCGGATCGGCCAGCACGGCCTGCATGAAGTCGCTCCAGATGGGCGCTGCGCCGGTCAGGCCGCTGGTGTTGCGCATGGGGCGGCCGTCGCTGTTGCCCGCCCAGACGCCGGCCACC
>JBFYTD010000367.1:0-3612 GCA_041300885.1 Anaerolineae bacterium
CTGGAACTCGCTCCCGGCAACGCCGTCGCTAACACACGCATCGGCGACCTTCTGTTGGAGGGCGGCAACCTGACCGACGCACAGGACGCCTACGAGAGCGCGCTGGCCAACAGTCCTACCGACGTCTCCAGTCTGTTGGGTCTGGCGCGCACGCTCAGCCGCGCAGCAACCGCCGGAGCTGGCTTCACTGCTTCCCAGCCTGAGCAACTCACTCCGCAGCAGCAGGCCGACCTGGTCCGCGCCCAGGAATTGCTGGACACTGTGCTGGCTTTGCAGCCAGAAGCGGCGCTGGCAGCTCAACTCGTGCGGGCTGACGTGCTCTTCGCGCAAGGCCAGATCGCCGAAGCTGCCGACGCCTACCAGGCCGTGCTGCTGGCAGAGCCCGACAACTCGACGGCTATCGAGGGGTTGGCGCGCACGCTGCTGGCCGCCGGCAATGCCGACGAGGCCATCGCCCGCTACCAGGCCGCGGCCGATGCTGCCGCTACTGCCCAGGTGCGCAATCGCTGGCTGATGACCCTGGCCGCCGCCTACCGCAGCCTGGGACGCACCGACGAGGCCGAGCAGACCTACCTGGCCATGATCGAAGCCGACCCGGCCGATGGCGCCGCGCGCCAGGCTCTGGGCGACCTCTACCAGGCTAACGAGCGGCTGGACGAAGCCATCGAGCAGTATGCGCAGGCAGCCCAAGCCGACCCCAACGACGTGCAGGCGGCCTTCCGGCTGGGACGGACGCTGCTCAGGGTCGACCGAGTGGATGAGGCCGCCGCCATTGCCCAGTCACTGCTCCTCAACAGCCCGTCAGCCTATCAATCCTACCTGCTGGCCGCGCGCGTGGCCCTGGCGCGCGGCGACGCGACGGCGGCGCTGGCCAGCCTGCGTCAGGCCCAGAGCCTGGCGCCTACCGACAGCGCTGCGCTAATCCTGATCGGCGACAGTTTTCTCACGGCCCGGCGGCTGGACGAGGCCGCGTCGGCCTACAGCGCGGCCGTAGCGCTGGAGCCGCGCAACAGCAGCGCGCTGGTAGGGCTGGCGCGCGTCTACCAGGCGCGCGGCCGGCTGGCTGACGCCGAGACAAGCCTGAGCCGCGCGCTGGCGGCTGCGCCCAACAACCTGGCGGCGCAGGCCGTGTTGGGCCGGCTGCTGCTGGGCTCAGGCCGCGCAGCCGAGGCGATTCCCCTGCTGGAGGCAGCCGTGGTCCAACGCTTTGACCACCCGACGGCCGTTCAGGACCTGGCTGACGCCTACCTGGCCAGCGACCGCGTCGATGAGGGGCTGGCAATCTACTACACCAACCTCAACGTGGGCGCCGAGGACCAGCAGCTCGTGATCGGCCAGGCGCTGCTGCGCGCCGGTCTGATCGACGACGGCCTGGCCCAGGTGCAAGCCTTCGTCGACAGCCGCCCCGACGACACCGCTGGCCTGCTGGCCCTGGCCCAGGCCTATCAACAGGCGGGTCAAATCGCCGGTCTCGATACGTCCCGATTCAACCAACAGGCCGACGAGGCTTTTCAGCGAGCCGTGGACGCTGCGCCCGATGATCTGTCCGTGCGCATTCTGTACGGCGCCTTCCTCCTGGCCCAGCAGCAATCCGAGCGCGCCGTCACCCTGTTCCAGGGCGTGATCGACGCGCTGCAAGAGGGCGGCCGGCTGGACGAGGTGCGCCAGACCGCTGAGCCGGCTATGGCCGAGACCGACCTGTGGCGGGCCTGGATCGGCCTGGCCCGCGCGCAGCAGCAGTTGGGCCGTTTCGACGAGGCCTTGCAGGCGGCCGAGGCGGGCGAGGCGCTCCGTCCCGATGTGCCCGCTTTTGCGTTGCAGATCGGCGACATCCTGCGGGCGGCGGGGCGCAGCGACGAGGCCCTGGCAGCTTACGCTCGCGCAGCCAGCTTTGGCGCCTCAACTACACCGCTGACCCGTCAGGGCGATCTCTATCTGCGTCTGGGCCAGGCCGACCAGGCGTTGCGAGCCTATGAGGAGGCATTGGCGCTGGCGCCCGGCGACGCCGATGCCTTGCTGGGGCTGGCTCAGGCTTACGCGCTGCGCGGCGGCGGGGTGGACCAGGCCGACTTTGCCAACGCCGAGACCCGTATCAAGCGCGCGGCCCAGCTTGCCCCCGACAACGTCAGCGTCACCCTGGCTTTGGGCGACTTGTACACAGCCTACGGGCGCCACAGCGACGCTGTAGATCAGTACCGCCAGGCGCTAACCGCGCAGCCCGATAACGCCCTGGCCCAGGATCGACTGGCCAACGCGCTGCTGGCCGCCGGTCAACTGGAAGAGGCGCTGCAAGAACAACTGCGCCGGCTGGAGCTGAAGCCGGGCGACCGCGGCGCGCTGCTGGGTCTGGCCCTCACCTATCGCGCCCTGGGCCGGCCCGACGATGCCGAGGCCGCCTATCGCCAGATCTTGCAGCAAAACCCCAGCGACTCTGTGGTCCTGCTGGCGCTGGGCGACCTCAACGTGGAGCAGGGACGGGCAGCGGAAGCTTTGTCGCTGTATCAGCAAGCGGTGAACTCGAGCACCGATCCCCTGATAGCGGCCCAAGCGAGTGATCAAATGGGCAAGGCCTACCTGCGACTGGGCCAGCTCGACCAAGCGCGCCTTGTGGCCGAAGGTCTGCTGGAGGGACAGCCAACGTTCGATCGCGGCTACCTGCTGCTGGGCAGCATCTACGAGGCGCAGAACGATCCAGAGTCCGCGCTGGCGGCCTATCAGCAGGGCATCTCGCAGGTCGAGAGCGCTTTGGCGCTGCAACTGCGGCTGGGTGAGCTCTATCTGCGCCTGGACCGGGCAGCCGAGGCGCAGGCCGTCTATGAGGCGCTGACTGAGAGCAGCCCGCGCTCGCTGGACGCGTTCGTGGGGTTGGCCCGCTCGCACATCGCGCAGTTGCCCGACCTGCAAGCGCTGCGAACCGAATGGGCGACCCAGGCCTTGCGCAACGCGCTGCGCCTCAACCCCAACTCGACCGCGGCGCTGATCGCTCAGGGCGACCTGAACGGCGCGTTGCAGCGCTGGGACGACGCGGCGAACGCGTATACGGCGGCCTTGGCCAGTCGCGCCGCAGGCAGCGCCGATGACAGCGCTCTGCGCCTCAAGCTGGCTGGCGCCCTGGCTGCGGCCGGCCGTTGGGAGCAGGCGCTGCAAGAGTATCAGCGGCTGATTATTGCCAACCCCAGCGACCTGGCCATGAACATGGCGCTGGGCAACGCCTACCGGCAGAGCGGCCGTCCTCAGCAAGCGCTGACCCAATACCGTCGCGTCAACCAGATCGCGCCCAGCTATCCCTTCGCTTATGTTCAACAGGGTGAGCTACTGGATGAACTGGGCATGCTCGATCAGGCGCTGGCCGCCTATCAAGCCGCGGCCACGGCTGCGCCCGACAATGCCGACGTCGTGCTTACCCTGGCGGTAGCCTATCGCAAGCGCGGCATGGTTGCGGAGGCCATTGCTGCCTATGAGGCGGGTCTCGCCATCGATCCCACGCGCGATCCGGCCCGGGTGGCGCTGGAGGACCTGCGCACCAAGGGTAAGTGAGCAACCCTCGCTGTGGCCGGTCTCATGACCGAGCCAAACCAGAAATTGACCAACGGTACCCTATGGCAAATCCCA
>JBFYTD010000368.1:0-3590 GCA_041300885.1 Anaerolineae bacterium
AGCGCAATGCCTTCATGGCAGCCAGCGCGGCCACGCGCCTACGCCGATCTGGCGCTCCTTATCTGTTGACAGGTCATGCAGCCAGATCTCCGGCCTGCCCATGCCCGTCAGAGGAATCCGCTGCGACAGGATAAACCGTCCGTCGGGCGACCAACTGAGCGCAGTTTGGTGCTGTCCCTCGCCGCCGGGCAGAAACCGTCCATCGCCCCCTGACGCCGGCATCACCCACGCCTGGCCCGCCACCGGACTGTCCGCCGTGCGCCGGGATAGCACCATCTGTCCCCCATCGGGTGACCAGGCCGGCGCGTTGTCGCTCAGCGTGTCGTCGCCGCTGAGGTCGTTGCTGTTGCCGCTCTCCACGTTGACACGGAAAACGTGGGTGGGAAAGCCGTTGCTCAGGGCCACGATGTCGGTATACAGCAACAAATCGCCACGCGGGTTCCAGACCCCCGGCTCCCCCATCTCCGTAGGAATCTCCAGGCTGCGGCCGTCGCGCAGGTTATAAACGAACAGCGCCAGCTTGTGGGGCGCCACGTGGCTCAACCACTGGCCGTCGGGTGAGATGGCCGCGGCGTAGCCCAACCACTGGTTGTCGTCGAACACAGGGATCGTCTCACTCCTGGCCAGGTCCAGCCACCACAGCCGCGACAGACCCTGTCCCACCGCCAACTCGCCGGCCCCGCGTCGCTCGTAGACCAGCCGCTGGCCGTCGGGATGCCAGGCCGGTCCGCTGCATGCCGCCTCCGGGCAGGCCAGGAGTAGCCGGCGCTGGCTGCCGTCCGGGTCGATGGCCCACAGGTCGCTGCCGCCGTCCGCGCGGATCGCTGCATAGGCAATGGTCGAGCCGTCGGGCGCGGGCGCGTAGTCCCACAGCCCTAACGGTTCTTGGGTGAGCTGCGCCGGGGCAGCCGCTGGGGCGAGGGGATCGACCAGCACAATCTGGTTGTAGCCCTGGCGGTCCTCGGCCAGGTAGAGCACGCGCGGGTGGCCGGTGCGAAACTGCCAGACCACCGGCCGCTGCACCGTCTGGCCCCCCTGCCCGCGCAGGCCGGCCGGGATCGTCACCGTGTACAGCGTGTCGGGCAGCAACGGCTCCGACGGGTAAAAGACCAGGGTTTCCCCTTCCCACTGGGCCGTGCCGCTGGCCGGCGGCTCGACGCTGAGCGAGCGCAAAACGCCCGACAGCTCGATGGGCTGGTCGAACGTCGCGCGGATGGGCGCCAGGCTGGCGATATTCGTAGCGCCATCGGCTGGGCTGACAGCCTTCACCTGCACCCCCACCTGATCCCCGCGCACGATCAACACGCCGGTGGCCAGCCACAGCGCGATTAGGACCAGCCAGACCAGACGGTCGAAGGGGGTCAGGTTGAACTTGCTCATGGAAACAGGTAGGGCTGGTTCGGCATGGCGGTCGGCTTGATCTCATCGGCCATCAGCACCGGCATCGATCGCCCGTCGAACGCACCAGCCTTGAAGTGCCCGGCTACCTCGACCCATTGATCGCTGGCCAGCGCGCTGGCATCGGGCCACTGCACGATCAGACCGATGGGGGTGGCGTCGGCCACGCAGCAGCTCACCACGAAGCGGCTGAGCATGAAGCTGTCGTCGCCGTGGCGGCTGTCGCGGTAGACGAAGCCGGTGAGCTTGGCCTCCTGCCCGTCGAAAGCAGCCGGGTCGGCGCTGCCATCGAAGGTCATCAGCCAGTCCAGCAGGTTCTTCTCGCGGTTGGAGGCAGCCATGCGGCTCTCGCGCGGGGCCATGGCCGAGCTCAGCCGGCCCACGCTGACCTCGCGATTGCCCATAGCCACAGCGCCCAACGGGCTGGCCGGCACCACCAGCCCCAGGATCACCGGCAGCATGACCAGCACCAGGCCCACGCGGCTCAGGTTGTGTTCGTGATCGTGGCTGTGCTCATGAGCATGGTGTTCATGGTCGTGGTCGTCTTCCTCGGTGGTGTCCAGCATGTCCCGCACCAGGCGCGCTCGATACAGATAGCCCAGCGCCACCACGAAAAAGCCGATCACCGCCAGGAAGGTCAGCCAGGCAAAGCGGTTGTTGATGTAGAAGAAGAGGGTGCCGTTGGTGATGCGGCTGAAGAGAAAGTAGGCCAGCGAGAGCATCACCAGGCCTTTGAGTCCGTTTTTCATGGTTTCACACCTTGTGCGTTGCCGGGCGCTTCCGAAGGTGCCCGGCAACTGCGCACTACCGCCACGCGCCGGCGTTCAAACTGAGAAAGACGCCTAACAGCAGCGCCAAGCTGGCCGGCAGCAGCACCAAATAGGCCACTTTGCGCCGCTGAAACACGCCCAGAAACATAGTCATGCTCTTGATATCCACCATCGGTCCGAAGACCAGGAAGGCCAGGATCGACGCCGGGGTGAAGATGCCGGTGAAGGCCAGCGCCACGAAGGCGTCTACCGTGGAACAGATCGACAGCACGAAGGCCAGCAACATCATGGCTACCACCGACAGCACCGGGTTGGCGCCGATGGCCAGCAGCGTCGATTGGGGCACCAGCGTCTGCATGGCCGCAGCCAGCAGGCTGCCGATCACCAGATAGCGGGCCATGTCCAGGAAGTCGTCGCCGGCCGCGGCCAGGGCTGGGGGCGTCCCCTGCCTCAGGCTGGGCCGCGGGCTGGTCTCGGGCAGCGCCGCAACCTGCATCTGCTGCTGCACGGCCGGGGTGAAGGTTTCCTGCGGCGTGGCCCGCTGGAAGATCAGGCCGATCAGGAACGCGATCAAGAAGGTGAAGACCAGCCGGCCCCACAGCATCGGCCCCCAGCCGAAGGCCGCATAGGTGCTCAGAATCACCACCGGGTTGATCACCGGCGCCGCCAGCAGAAAGGCGATGCCCACCGGCATGGGCAGCCCCTTCTGGTACAGCCGTCGCGTCACCGGCACCACGCCGCACTCGCAGACCGGAAAGATCATGCCCAGCGACGCGCCCATCAGCGCTGCCGGAACCGCCCGGCGGGGCGCAAAGCGCAGCAAGGTCTCGCGCTTCATAAAGACCTCGATGAAGCCGGAGACCAGCGAGCCGGCCAGCAAAAAGGGCGCCGCCTCGATGAAGATGCCGAGGAAGATGGTGACGAAGGTCTGGAAGCGCTCCAGGATCAAGGTGATTGGCATGAGCTTTGAGGCGCGATTATAGCCGTGGGCGGCAACTCCGTCAAACCACGCCCGCGCTGGCTGGATTTGACACACCTGGCAAACGGCCTATAATTGAGACCTGTTCTCACTGAGAATGGGTCTCAGGTTATGACGGAGCAAGCCCTATGACCAAGCCAATGGCACAACGCATCCAAACAGCCGGCTTCAAGCTGACCCTGCCGCGCCAGGCGGTGCTGGAGGTGCTGGAGAGCAGCGACGGCCACCTGACGCCGGCCGAGGTGCTGGCGCGCGCTCAGGCGATCTATCCCAGTCTGGGACGAGCCACGGTCTATCGCACGCTGGAGATGCTGACCAACCTGGGCGTGGTGCGGCCCATCTTCCTGGGCGAGCGCGGCGTCTGCCTGACGCTGGCCGAGGGTGGTCACCATCACCTGGTCTGCTCCGACTGCGGCGTGGTGATCGAATTCAGATCGGAAGAG
>JBFYTD010000034.1:0-9948 GCA_041300885.1 Anaerolineae bacterium
GGACGGCAAGCGCAGCTACGGCGACATCTACCTGCAGCAGGAGATCGAGTACTGCAAGTACAACTTCGAGCTGGCCGACGTCGACCGCCTCAAGCAGATGTACAACCTGTACGAGGCTGAGGGCAAGAGCGCCATCGCCGCCGGCCTGGTCATCCCCGCTCACGACTACATCCTGCGCTGCTCGCAGACCTTCAACCTGCTGGACGCGCGCGGCGCGGTCGGCGTCACCGAGCGCGCCAGCTACTTCGGCCGCATGCGCGACCTGGCGCGGCTGGTCAGCGACCTGTACGCGGCGCAGCGGATGCGGATGGAGTATCCGTTTTTGGAGGAGGGGGAGGAGGAAAGGAAGGAGAAGAGGGAAAGCAGGGTGGAGAGCGGGGAGCGGGGAGCGGGGAGCGGCGCTGAGGCGGACTTGGTGTTGGAGATCGGCTGCGAGGAGCTGCCGGTGGACGATGTGGTGTCAGGCATCGAGCAGTTGCGCGTCGCTGCGCCGAAGCTGCTGGACGAGGCGCGGCTGGGCCATGGCGCGGTGCGGGTGACGGGCACGCCGCGGCGGCTGGTGATCAGTGTGGAGAAGCTGGCCGGCCGGCAGGCCGACGAGGAGCTGGTCTTCCGCGGGCCGCCGGTCAACCGGGCGCAAGACGCTGACGGCCAGTGGACGCAGGCTGCCACCGGCTTTGCGCGTAGCCGCGGGGTCGCAGTGGAAAGTCTGGAGCTGCGCGAGGCCGACGGCGGCCGCTACGTCTTCGCCGTGCAGCAGGTGGCCGGCAAATCGGCGGCCGACATCCTGCCCGATCTGCTGATCAAGCTGGTAGCCGGCATCCGTTTCGACAAGTCCATGCGTTGGGCCTCGGACGGCATTGCCTTCAGCCGGCCGATCCGCTGGTTCGTGGCCCTGTTTGGCGAGCACGTCGTGCCCTTCAGCTACGCGAAAGCGCATAGTGGGCGCACCAGCCGCGGCCTGCGCTCCCTCAACTCGCCAGAGATCACCATCCCCAGCGCCGCCAGCTACTTCGAGCTGATGGCCCAGCACGGTATCGTCGTCGACCGTGCTGAGCGCCAGCAGCTCATCCGTGAGCAGCTCGCCGCAGCCGCTGCCAGCGTGGGCGGGGTCGTATCCGACGAGCCAGCCCTGCTGGACGAGGTCACCGACCTGGTAGAGCAGCCGGCCGCCATTCTGGGCAGCTTCGAGCAGCGCTACCTCAGCCTGCCCGCCGACGTTCTGACCACGGTCATGAAGAAGCATCAGCGCTATTTTCCGGTGGTTAGGAGTGTCAAGGGATCAAGTGTCAAGGTGTCAGGTGTCGTCGTGGCAAGTGGCGACGCAAAACCTGAAACTGGAGACCTTGACACCTTGACACTTGACACTATGACACGTGAAACGCTCCTCCCCTACTTCATCACCGTCGCCAACGGCCAGCCCAGCGATCCGGCGGTGGTGCGGGCGGGCAACGAGGGGGTGATCCGGGCCAGGTATGCCGACGCAGCCTTCTTTGTGGAGCGCGACCGGCAGCAGCCGCTGGCGGACTTCACCCCGCGGCTGGCTACGCTGACCTTCCAGGAACAGTTGGGCTCGATGCTGGACAAGGTGCGGCGGCTGGAGCAGTTGACGCCCTGGGTGGCGGCGCGCTTGGGCCTGTCGGCCCAGGAGACGGCGACGGCCGTGCGCGCGGCCGGGCTGTGCAAGTCCGACCTGGCCACGTCGATGGTGGTGGAGATGACCTCGCTGCAAGGGATCATGGGCCGCGAGTACGCGCTGGCCAGCGGCGAGGCGCCCGGAGCGGCTCAGGCCATCTTCGAGCACTACCTGCCCCGCTCCAGCGGCGACAAACGCCCCGCCTCGCTGCCAGGCTTGGCCGTAGGTTTGGCCAACCGGCTGGACAGCATCGCCGGCCTGTTCGCCGTCGGTTTGGAGCCCAGCGGCTCGGCTGATCCCTTCGGCCTGCGCCGCGACGCGCTGGGCATCGTACAGAACCTGGCCGAGGCCGGGTTGGGCTTCTCCGTGCGCGATGGCGTGGCCGAGGCGGCGCGGCTGCTGCCGCTGGCGGCCACGCAGGCGGCGCAAGACAAGGCCGTCGCCTTCATCGCTGGCCGGCTGGAGAACTGGCTGCGCGATCTGGGCTTTCCCTACGACGTGGTGCAGGCCGTGCTGGCTGAGCGGGGTGACGACCCGGCCGCTGCGAAGCGGACCGTGGCTGCGCTGGCCGGTGTGGTGGCGCAGCCCGACTGGCCGGCCGTGCTCACCGCCTACGCGCGCTGCAAGCGCATCGTGCGCAAGCTGCCAGAGCAGTATGCCCTGGACGTGACGGCCGATCCAGAGCCGGCCACGCAGGCGCTGCTGGCTGCGTATCAGGCCGTGGCGCCGTCGGTGCGGACTGCCGGCAACGTGGCCGCGCTGGACACGGCCCTGCACGCGCTGGTCGGGCTGATCAACGCCTTCTTCGACCAGGTGCTGGTCATGGCCGAGGACGAAGCTCTACGCCGCGCGCGGCTGGGACTGGTGCAGCACATCGCCGCGCTGCCCGATGGCATCGCGGATCTGGCGCTGTTGCAGGGGTTTTAGGGAGCGGAACTGCGGGAACTGGAGAGGAACTTGTCGGTTAGTGACGATAGCGCTGTTGTGAGTGCATGACCCTGGCGACACAGCCCTGGCGGATGGCAGCCGGGCTTGTGTCGCGCCAGGGAGTGGGTCCGGTCATCAGTTGGACGCTCTTGCTGCTTACCGACAACACCGTCAATATACCTCTCCATGGCTGCCCACGCTGACCAAAACGATCTCTCCTTCCCGCAGTTCCAACTCCAGCGTAATACGGTACTGGATGTTGATGGAGACCGAGTGCAGTCCGGCCAGGCGACCTTTGAGCGCGTGTAGCCGCAGCGAGGGGTGAAATGGATCGTGCTCCAGCAGAGCAAGGGTCTTGGCATAGCGTTCCAGCAATTGGGGATGGCGCTGGAGGAAACGCTTCTCAACCTTCTCGTAGCTGGCGGTGAAGATCAGGTTATGAGGCATCGTCGATCTCAGCCTGCAGTCGGGCGATGTGCGCGTCGGCGCTTTCGCCACGGTAACGTCCGGCAGCCACATCCTCGCGCGCCTGGAACCAGGCCGCCTCCAACTCCTGCTCCCGCAGTCGCTCGTACTGCTGGATGTCCAGCACCACATAGCGCGGTTTGCCCCGCACGCTGATGATAATCTCCTCGGCGCTCTGGAGCAATTCCTCGATGTTGGACAGGCCTTTGGTCTTTAGATCGTTGGCAGTGATGACAGTCATGCGTTTTATCGTCCTTTTTTTCGTGCTAGTAACAGTGCGATTGATTGTTAGTATTTTAGCACTGATACTCCCGCCGCCCAAACGAGAGTGCCAGAGTTGCCAACTTTTCTGAAAAGTTGGCAACTCTGGCGGAAATTGCCTCCCAGGAATGACATAGATCATGGTTTCGGGGGCGGGAATGTGGTATGCTAGGGGCAAGTCCAATATGGACTGACGGTCCCGTTCTCGTGCAGAGGTAACCGTCAGGCCACAAGGACGTTGTCGTATCGAGTCAGGACCGTCAGTCACGGGAGCGTATGGAGGCTGCGATGAAGCGTCTGTTATCTGGCAATGAAGCGGTGGCGCGGGGCGCCTGGGAGGGGGGCGTAGTGCTGGCAGCCGGCTATCCCGGCACGCCCAGCACGGAGATCCTGGAGGAGTTTGCGCGCTTCCCCGGCGTCTATGCTGAGTGGTCGCCCAACGAAAAGGTGGCCTTGGACGTGGCCATCGGCGCGGCCTATGCTGGCCGGCGCGCTCTGGCGTCGATGAAGCACGTCGGCCTCAACGTGGCGGCCGACTCGCTGTTCTATGCGGCCATGACCGGCATGGAGGCGGGGCTGGTGATCATCTCGGCCGACGACCCGGCCATGCACAGCTCGCAGAACGAACAGGACAACCGCAACTTCGCCCGCTTTGCCCGCATCCCCTGCGTCGAACCCAGCAACAGCCAGGAGGCCAAGGACCTGACGGTGGCCGCATTGAAGCTCAGCGAGCAGTTCGACACGCCGGTGATGCTGCGGCTGACCACGCGCATCTGCCACACCAGCACGGTGGTCGAGCTGGGCGATCGGGTGCCGGCGCCGCCCGTGCTGGAGAAGTACCCCCGCAACCCGGCTAAGTACGTTATGATCCCGGCCAACGCCCGCCGCCGCCATCCGGTGATCGAGCTGCGCATCGACGAGATTGCGGAGTTCGCCAACAGCTACGAGTGGAATCGTATCGAGTGGCGCGACCGCTCGCTGGGTATCGTCACGGCCGGCGTGGCCTACCAGTACGCCCGCGAGGTCTTTCCTGAGGCGTCACTGCTCAAGCTGGGCATGAGCTATCCCCTGCCCTCGCAGTTGGTGCATGACTTTGGGGCCGGCGTGCAGCGTCTGGTCGTGCTGGAGGAGCTGGACCCCTTCATCGAGGAGCAGGTGCGGCTGATGGGCATCGACCTCTACCGAGGGGTGGATGAGCCGGGCCTGGCGCGCTATCGGCCTGGCCACAAGAGCATCTTCCCTGTCAGCGGCGAGCTGGATCCCGGCGTCGTGCGGGAGAGCGCCCATGCGGCCGGCCTGCTGCCGCAGGAGGATTTCCAGAAGCTGCCGCTGGCTGCGCCGCCACAGCTTCAGCCGGGCAACGGCCACCTGCCGCTGCGACCGCCGGTGCTGTGCGCGGGCTGCCCGCACCGCGGCGTCTTCCACGTGCTGCACAAGCTGAAGGCGCCGGTCAACGGCGACATCGGCTGCTACACGCTGGGCGTGGCGCCGCCGCTGAGCAGCATCGACACCTGCGGCTGCATGGGGGCCAGCATCGGCGTGGCCCACGGCGCGTCCCAGGCCTACCGCGCCGCCGGCGACAAGGGCGAGCGCCATGTGGCGGTGATCGGCGACTCGACTTTTTTCCATTCCGGCATCGCAGCCCTGGTCAACGTGGCCTACAACCGTAGCAACGTGGTGACGGTGATCATGGACAACCGCATCACCGGCATGACCGGCCACCAGGAAAACCCCGGCACCGGCCGCACCTTGCAGCAGGAGGAGACCGTCGAGATCAAGCTGGAGCCGCTGGTGCGGGCGCTGGGCATCCAGTTTGTCAGCACGGTGGATGGCTACGATGTGGACGCCATCGAAACCACGCTCAGGGAGTATATGAAGCTGGACGAGCCGGCTGTGCTGATCGCCGAGCATCCCTGCGTGCTGCTGCCGGAGAGCCGGCGCCAGTGGGCGCCGCTGGAGGTGGTGGCCGAGCACTGCAACGGCTGCACCATGTGCTTTCGTATCGGCTGCCCGGCCATCCTCAAGAGCGACGAACTGGACGAGCGCTATGGCCGGCCCAAGGCGCTGATCGATCCGCTGCTCTGCACCGGCTGCGAGGTCTGCGTGCAAGTTTGCCCGCGCGATGCAATTTTGACGCGCGAGCAAGTGGCGGTGCTGGCTAGCTAATGCGTAACCCGTAATGCGTAACCCGGAAGGTGTCTTCATCGTGCGAGCATTTTCTGGGTTACGAGTTACGTGTTACGAGTTTGGCGCTACTCCCGAAGGGTGAACCCATGAAACACCAGGACGCCATCAACTTCATCCTCGCCGGCGTCGGCGGGCAGGGGACCATCCTGGCCAGCGACTTGCTTGCGCAGGTGGGCATGGACGCAGGCTACGACGTCAAGCAGGCTGAGGTGCATGGCATGGCCCAGCGCGGCGGCAGCGTCAGCAGTCACGTGCGCTGGGGACCGGCGATCTATTCACCGCTGATCGCCGTGGGCGAGGCTGATATCCTGGTTGCCTTCGAGCAGATCGAGGCTCTGCGCGCTGTCCACTTCCTACGGCCCGGCGGCGCGGTAGTGGTCAACCAGCAGGCCATCGCCCCCATCACAGTCAGCGCAGGATCGGCGCTCTATCCTAGCATGGACACCCTGCGCAGCGAGCTGGCGCGGGCGACAGAGCGGGTGTTCTGGGCGCCGGCCATGGACATCGCCCGCGCCTTGGGCAACGACAAGGTGACCAATGTGGTGCTGTTGGGCGCGCTGTCGGCTCTGCTGGATGTGCCGGAACGCGTATGGCTGAAAGCGGTTGAGAGCCGGGTGCCGGCGCGCTTCCTGCAGCTCAACCAGCAGGCATTCCAGCGTGGACGCGAGGCGTTGGCGTTTAACGGTCTGGTAGGGGCGGGTGAAGGGGCTCGGTCAGGAGACCGGCCCCAGCGATAGGCTCGGTCTGGAGACCGGCCCAAGCAGCGCAGAGATCGATACGAGCTATGAGGAGGTAAAGATGAGCGAGCAGAAGCTTTGGGTGAACTTGAGTGAGGACGATGTGCAGACGTTGGCGGCGCTTCAGGCAGAGATGGGCCTGGGCGGCCCGGACGAGGTGATGCATGCCCTGATCCGCCAGGCGCACACGCGCGCGGCCATCTCCTGTCCCGCCTGCGGCCACTCGGCGCAATTGACGGCCGAGGACAGCGCCCGTTGCGATGGGTGCATGTCGATTCTGCACCTGAGCGACCAGATCTGGACCGTCGTGATGACGAGGCCGCAACCGGCGTAGCGCCAGACCCTCCCGCATGACTAGCCCTTCTCCGCCCGGAAGGGTTATTTTGCGTTGGGCGCGTGTTGTCTGAGCCGTCGATTGCTGGTATAATATCAAGCCTTGCAAGGAGCCAGCGGGAAGGATCGGCAGGCGATGCACCCATCGCCCTCTATCCTTAAGATTCAACACTGAGAGAGCATACTATGTTTCGTAATCTGTACAAGAAAGCGTTTGGCGATATCAGCAGCAAAACGGTCAAGCAGGCCCAGAAGGTTGTGCAGCAGGTCAACGATCTGGAGCAGGAGACGCAGCGGTTGCCCGACGAGGAGTTCAGCCGTCGCACCGCGGCCTTCAAGGCGCAAATCCAGGCCGCCACGGTAGACGCCAAGGCCGAGTTGGTTGAGCTGCGCAGCGAATGGGAGCACGAGACCGACACTACCGTGCGCGCCCAGATGGCCCAACAGATCAGCCGGCAGGACAAGGCGATCCGCGAGATTGAAGAAGAAATCATGGAGGAGATCCTACCCTCGGCCTTTGCTCTGGTGCGGGAGGCCAGTCGGCGCACGACCGGCATGCGCCACTTCGATGTGCAGTTGATCGGCGGCATGGTGTTGCATCAGGGCATGATCGCCGAGATGAAGACCGGCGAAGGCAAGACCCTGGTAGCCACGCTGCCGCTGTACCTCAACGCGCTCACCGGCCGCGGCGTACACCTGGTCACGCCCAACGACTACCTGTCCAAGTTCGGCGTGCAGTGGATGGGGCCGGTCTATCATCTGTTGGGGTTGAGCACGGCCGTCATCCAGTCCGGCGCAGGCGATCCCAACAGCGGGTCGTATCTGTTCGATCCGGCTTACCAGTCCGAGGACGACCGTTTCCAGGGGCTGCGGCCGATCACCCGGCGCCAGGCCTACCACGCCGACATTACCTACGGAACCAACAACGAGTATGGCTTCGACTACCTGCGCGACAACATGGTCAGCGACCTGAGCCAGTGCGTGCAGCGTGCGCTGTATTTCGCCATCGTCGACGAGGTGGACAATATCCTGATCGACGAAGCGCGCACGCCGTTGATCATCTCCAGCGCAGCGCAGGAGTCCAGCAACTATTACAGCCGCTTTGCGGAGTTGATGCCGCGCCTGCGTCCAGCCAGCAGCAAGGAGGCCCAGGATGGCGACTATCTGGTGGACGAAAAGGACCGGGTGGTCACGCTGACTGAAGCGGGCATCGAGAAGATGCAGAGTCTGTTGGGCATTGGCAACCTCTACTCGCCGGAGAACTTTGAACTGGCGCCATACCTGGACAACGCCCTGCGTGCCTATGTACTGTACAAACTCGACCGCGACTACGTGGTGCGCGACGGAGAGGTGGTGATCGTCGACGAGTTCACCGGGCGCCTGATGGAAGGCCGGCGCTACTCCGAGGGCTTGCACCAGGCCATCGAGGCCAAAGAAGGGCAGAAGGTGCAGCGCGAGTCGCTGACCATGGCCACCATCACCTTCCAAAACTTCTTCCGCATGTACAGCAAGCTGGCCGGCATGACCGGTACGGCCGAGACTGAGGCTGAAGAGTTCGCCAAGATCTATAATCTTGATGTGGTCGCCATCCCGACTCACGTGGCGGTGCGGCGCACAGACTATTCCGACGTTGTCTTCCGCAACACCCCGGCCAAGTTCAAGGCGGTGGTGGAGGAGATCGAGGATTGCCAACACCGCCAGCAGCCGGTGCTGGTGGGCACCGTGGCCATCGAGACCAGCGAATACCTGGCCAACCTGCTCAAGCGGCGCGGCATTGTCCATAACGTGCTCAACGCCAAGAACCACGAGCGGGAGGCGTTAGTGATCGCCCAAGCCGGCCGGCCGGGCAACGTGACCATCGCCACCAACATGGCCGGCCGCGGCGTGGACATCCTGCTGGGCGGCAACCCCGAAGGCATCGCCCGCGACAACCTGCGGCGGGCTGGGCATGACCTGACCATGCTGGAACCGGGCGTGTGGGAGCAGGCAATGGCTGAAGCCAAGGCGCAGTGCGCACGCGATCGGGAGGTCGTGCTGGCAGCCGGCGGGCTGCACGTGCTGGGCACCGAACGCCACGAGGCGCGCCGCATCGACAACCAGTTGCGCGGACGCGCCGGCCGCCAGGGCGATCCGGGCTCCAGCCGCTTCTATGTGGGGCTGGACGACGACCTGATGCGGCGCTTCGGCGGCGAGCGGGTGGCCGGCCTGATGGAGCGACTGGGCGTCGAGGACGACGTGCCCATCGAGCACAGCATGGTCAGCAAGTCGTTGGAAAGCGCGCAGACCCGGGTCGAGGGCTACAACTTCGATATCCGCAAGCACGTGCTGGAGTTCGACGATGTAGTCAATAAGCAGCGCGAGGTGATCTACGACCAGCGGCGGCGCATTCTGGGTGAGCCAACCCTGCGACCGACCGTGCTGGACATGGTGGCCTCGCAGATCAGCCGGCTGGTGGGCAATTTCGCCCCCGACGGCTATGACGCCACGCGCGACCTGGCCGCCTTGCACGCAGCGCTGAACGCGATCCTGCCCATGCCGTCTGAGATCGACGCCGATGCTTGGCAGCAGATGACGGCAGCCGAGATCGCCGAGCAGGTCGAAGAATACGCCGAAAGCTACTACGACCGGCGCGCCCAGGCCAACGGCCAGGAGATTCTGCGCCAGTTGAGCAGCGAAGGGGTGACGCTGGAGACGCTGGGACAGCGGCTCGATCCGTTCAATGCCACGCTTTACGGCCGCGTGCTGGAGGCGCTGGGCGGCGCAGTGGATGACAGTCTGGTGCGGCTACCCCTGCGCCAGCTTCCCGCCGAGGCTCAGGATGCAGTGTTAAGCGGGATGATCGACGGCGCGGCGCTCTACCGAGACCGCATGGTCATGCTGCGGGCGGTGGATGAGCGCTGGGTGCGCCACCTGACCGACCTGGATGCGTTGCGCGAGGGCATCGGTCTGCGGGCTATTGCCCAGGTTCAGCCGATCGTGGCCTACAAGAAAGAGGCCCATGGTATGTACGTGGAGCTGCTGGAGTCCATCGAGAACGACATCGTCCATGCCATCTACAAGGTCGATGTGGTGCGCCAGCAGCAGCCAGCCCGCCGTGTGGTGCAGACCAACCGCAGCGACAACGGCGCCAGCCAGCAGCCAGCCAAGCGTTCGACCCCGACGGTGGGGCGCAACGATCCGTGCTGGTGCGGCAGCGGCAAGAAGTACAAGCACTGCCACATGCGCACCGACGTGGCCGGCGCAGGGACGCCGTCCGGCGCTGCTGCGCCCCAACCGGCCGGCGCGGCCCCTGGCGGCCAGAATCAGGCAGCTTCCAAACGTAGACGGTCCCGGCGTTGAGTGCTGCGTAAACAAAGTCCTTGGCTGTCACACCTGCCCGGGCAAGGAATGTGTGCGGGGCAG
>JBFYTD010000369.1:0-3586 GCA_041300885.1 Anaerolineae bacterium
TCCTTGCTCATGCCCTCCAGCGCGGGGATGTTGATCTCGACGTTGAAGTGGCCGGAGTTGGCCAGGATCGCGCCGTCCTTCATCACCGCGAAGTGGTGGCCGTCGAAGACGTGGATGTCGCCGGTGGCAGTGCAGAAGATGTCGCCGATCTTGGCTGCCTCGATCATCGGCATGACGCGGAAGCCGTCCATCACTGCCTCTAGCGCCTTGAGCGGCTCGATCTCGGTGACGATGACGTTGGCGCCCAGCCCCTTGGCCCGCATGGCGATGCCGCGGCTGCACCAGCCATAGCCGCCGACGACGAAGTTCTTGCCGGCCAGCAGGATGTTGGTGGCGCGGATGATGCCGTCCAGCGTGCTCTGGCCGGTGCCGTAGCGGTTGTCGAACAGGTGCTTGGTCATGGCGTCGTTGACCGCGATCACCGGGTACTTGAGCGCGCCGTCCTTGGCCATCGCCTTGAGACGGATCACGCCCGTGGTGGTCTCCTCGGTGCCGCCGATGACGTACTCCAGCAGCTCCGGCCGCTCGCTGTGCAGCGTCGCCAGCAGGTCGCAGCCATCGTCCATGGTCATGTTGGGCTTGAAGTCCAGCGCAGCGTGCAGGTGCCGGTAGTAGGTGTCGTTGTCCTCGCCCTTGATGGCGTAGACGGACATCTCGTTGTGGGCCACCAGAGCCGCGGCCACGTCGTCCTGGGTGCTGAGGGGGTTGCTGGCGGTCAGCACCACGTCGGCGCCGCCGGCCTGGAGCACGCGCATCAGGTTGCCGGTCTCGGCGGTGACGTGCAGGCAGGCGCTGAGGCGCAGGCCGTCCAGCGGCCGCTCCTTGGCAAAGCGCTCTTCGATCAGGTTGAGCACCGGCATCTCGCGCGCCGCCCACTGCATGCGGAAACGGCCCTGCTCGGCCAGGCTAAGGTCTTTGATGTCGTAGTTCACGTTGATTGGTCCTCGTAGTTTGGTAGATTGGTAAATTGGTGGATTTGGTAGATTGGTGAGTTGGTAGACAAGTAGACAGGTAGACAAGGGGGGCGGAGGGTTCGACCACCTTACCAATTTCCCAATCTACCAATCTACCCTTCTGCCAATTCCTTCCACAAACGGGCAATGCACTGCAAAGCCCAGTTGTTGATACAAGTTGATGGCGGCCGGGTTGTCCTGATCTACGTTTAGGACGACCAGCAGGCAGCGCTGTAAAAGGTTGGCTGTCACTGCGCTGCTGACCTGCGCGCCGTAGCCGTGACCGCGCCAGGCCGGGTGGACGTAGACGTTGCCGACGGCGGCCACGCCCCAGGACGGCGCTACCAGGTGCGTGCCGGCAACGGCCAGCAGTTCATGCCCAGTTGCTGTCGCTTGCTTCAAACCGAAGAACACGCCCTCGTCTACCTGGCTTGGCGTGAACGCGTCCGGGGCAAACGGTCCGCCCAGGGCGATCAGCGCCTCGATGGCCGGCGCATCGGCGCTGTCCAGCCGGCGCAGCGCAGGTCCTGGCCCTGACAGCCTGGACGCCGGCTTGAAGTTCTCTGCCGTCACGGCCATGCGCAGCATCGGCCGCACCCGGTCGGCCGAGAAGTCGTAGCGGGCCAGCAGCAGCGGCAGATGATCCTCCAGCGCGCTGACGTAGACCTGCTGCGGCAGCGCCATCTGCTCCAGGATCGCCGCCACCGCCGCGGTCTCGCCGGCTGTCAGCAGGATGGGCGGATCCAGCCGGCAATAAAGCAGCGCCAGCCCGGCCAGCCGGCCAGCCACGTCCTCAGCCACATACCACGTACACCAGCTAAAGTGCGTTGGCTCCAGGTCGCCGATGGCATAGGCCGCCCAGATCGGGTCGGTCTGCAAAAAGGCATGGAGCTTCAGTTTGTCGGTTGTTAAGGCAACAGTGTAGCTCATGGGAGCTGGGGGAACTCGGAGGAACTGGGGGAACTCTTTGCGCACCATGCCCTGAAGTTCCTCTGAGTTCCTCTCAATTCCTCTCAGTTCTTCCTCGGTTTGAGCAGATCATCCAGCTCCGGCGTGTCGCCGAACTCCTGGCGATAGCGGGCTACGAAGCCGGGCAGGTCGTAGCGGTGGCTCATGGTGCCTTGCTGCTCGATGACGTAGGTGGCGGCCAGGCTGGCCAGCCGGCAGGTCACCTCCCAGGGATAGTCGCGCACCAGGCCGGTCAGCAGGCCGGCGCGGTAGGCGTCGCCCACGCCGGTCGGTTCGACCACGTGGGCGGTGCTGGCCGCGGGAACGAACATCTCGAAACCGCGGCGGATGACCTTCGACCCCTGGGCGCCCAGGGTGACGACGATGGCGCCGACCAGGCCCAGCAGCGCCGCCTCGTCCAGCCCGCTCTTCTGGCGCACCATCTCGTACTCGTACTCGTTGACCGTCAGCACGCGCGCCCCAGCCATCGACTCCAGCAGCACCGGGCCGTCCATGCGGGCCAGTTGCTGGCTGGGATCGTAGACGAAGGGAATGGCCAGCTCGCGGCACTCCTGGGCGTACTTGCGCATGGCCTCCGGGTCGTTGGGCGAGATGATCACCAGGTCGATGGACTCGCCGCCCAGTTGGCGCAGCGACAGTTCCCTGGCCCGCGCCATGGCGCCGGTGTGGAAGCTGGCGATCTGGTTGTGGTCCAGGTCGGTGATAACGCTGAAGGTGGCGGTGAACTCGTCCTGGAAGATGCCCATGGCCGAGGTGTCCACGCCCTGAGCTTCGAGCCACTCCTGGAACTCGCCAAAATCCTTGCCGGCCGCGGCGAACAGCTTGGGCCGGTTGCCCAGCAGCGCCAGGCTGTAGGCGATGTTTGGTCCCGTGCCGCCGCGGAAGCTCTCCTTGCTATCCACCAAAAAGCTGACACTCAGCTTGTTGAGGTGCTCAGGCAAAATCTGCTCCCGGAAGCGGCCGGGGAAGGTCATGAGATAGTCAAAGGCTACGGAGCCGGTAACGATGATGGTCATGGTTTTCTCGGAAAGGGTAGACAGGTAAATAAGTACACAAGTAGATAAGGAGAAGTCAGTCTGCGTGCCCGCAACTTGTTTACATGTCTACATGTCTACCTGTTTACTTGTCTACTTGCTTCAACTCTTTTTCGCGCCAATACACAGTATTCTTCGGACACGTCATAGCCGGTGTAATGCCGGCCGGTTTGCACGGCGGCTACGGCGGTGGAGCCGGCGCCCATGAAGGGGTCCAGCACCAGGTCGCCCGGCTGTGTATAGAGCAGGATCAGCCGGCGGGGCAGTTCTAAGGGAAACGGCGCTGGATGGTCCACGCCCGACTCGGTGGTCATGCGCCAGATACCTTCGCCCGGCTCGCTGACGTACTGCCAGGCCGCGCGCGCCAGCGACTCGGCGACCCATTCGTCGTCCTTGCCGCGCCGCCGCGCCTCTTTGAGCTTGCCGGCCAGCTTGCGCTGCAAGGCCTCCAGGCTGCGCCCTGGCGCAGCATCATTCACTAATTCGCTGCTTTGCTGCACCGCACTCGTACTGTTCCCTGTTGACTGTTCACCGGCCTCCTCCGGCCGCCAGATGCTGCGCGTCCAGTCCACGAACTGGCCGCCGCTGATGCCGGTCTTGCCGCCGCCGTCCAGGCGAAACTGCTCCTTG
>JBFYTD010000370.1:0-3586 GCA_041300885.1 Anaerolineae bacterium
GTCGGACTGGTTGAAGCCGCGCTCTCGCAGGCGATTCTCGTGCAACGGCACCGCTGCCACCAGGTCTACCGTGGCCGAGCGGTCACGCCAATAGCCGGCCAGCATCTGGCCCAGCGGCTCGTGCAGTTCAGGCCGGCCTTCGTATTTGAAGCGGTGGATCACCTGGCTCAGCGGGTCGGCATAGACTGCGGCCGAGCGGATGGCGCTGACGTGGAACTGGCCCGCAGCGCAACCGTCGCAGCGTCCCTGAACCGCCAGCGGCCGGCCGCAGCGGATACATACTGGCTGCGGCACCGGCTGCACCTGGGCGCGGCAGGCTGGGCACAGCAGCTCGCCCGCTCGACCGCAGCCCGCACAGCGCACGGGAAAGAGCAAATCGAGCAGGCGCGCTTTGGCAGAAACAGCGGCGCGGGGGACTTGGGGAACGGGGGCCAACGCTGCCACGGCGGGTGGCAAAGGAGACATGCACTCCCTCCCAAAGGCGGCCTGGCAAGACTAGGAGCCGAACCAGGCCTGCAACAGGTCGTTGACGAAGTTGCGGATTTCGTCGCCCATGATCAGGAAAATCGCCAGGACGATAATGGCGATCAGCAGGAGGATTAACGCGTATTCGATAAAGCTTTGGCCGTCTTCATAAGAAGGTTTTTCTGGCATAGTCTGTCCCTGTTGAGTTTCGCCTGACGGCGCGGTGGTGTCCTGCAAGCGGATCCAGCCCCGGCGCAGGGCGACCACAGCAGCCTCGGTGCGGTCGTTGACCGACAGCTTGCGAAAGATGCTGCTCATGTGATTCTTGACCGTCTGGTGGCTGATGCCCAAGGTGCTGGCGATGATCTTGTTGCTGGCGCCGCGCACCATCATCTCCAGAATCTCCATCTCGCGCGCTGACAATGGCATCAAAACGCCCTGCGCATCGCCGCTAAACCACGCCCGGTCATTGTACCATTTCATCAGCCACTGCATCAACTCGGCTGTGTCGGCAAGAATCCGGCCGTTCACCACATATTGGCCCGACCGTACTGCCCGGATGGCGTCGATCAGTTCGCTGGGCAGCACGTCCTTGACAAAATAGGCCGAAGCCCCCGTCCGCAGCGCGAAGATCATCTGTTCTTCGTCGTCGTAGGCGGTGAGGATGATCACGGCGACATCTTCGTGGGCGGCCTTGATCTCCTGGGTGGCCTGCAAGCCGTTGACCTTGGGCATGTTGATGTCCATCAACACGACGTCGGGCCGCAGGGCGGTCACGCTCTGGATAGCTGCCTCGCCGTCTGCTACTTCAGCCACAACATCGAGGTCGGGCTCCAGCATCAGCACGCGGCGCAGCCCTTGGGCGAACAAGGGATGGTCTTCGGCAATCAGGATACGAATGGGCTGTGCTGGCATGGACGGTGTTCCCAGAGTGCCAGGCAAGGATGGCGGGTACACAATAACATCGATTCGGTTCGATCGACTTGCCTGCCGTGCATTGTAACCCTATCACAGGTGGATCACAAATCACCGCCGGGGCCAGGCCCAATTGCTGCTTTCCTGTGATGCGGGGTATAATCGGCGCGCACGGTGGTCACGCACCAGGCGGCCCGAGCGAGCCTGTGGACAGACTCGGCGATCTATCGGACAGGAGGCATTTGGGATGAGCACTGTAGCAGACCTGTGGGCCTTGCAAACCACCGATCTGGCGCTGGAGGCGGTCAAACAGCGATTGACGGAGCTGGAAAGGGAGCGCAGCGAAAGCGCTGAGCTGGCAGCCGCGCGTGCGGCGACCGCCGCGGCCGAGGCCGAGTTGACTCGCCTGCGCGCGTCGCAGCGGGAGTTCGATCGCCAGATCAAGGACCTATCCGACCACATACGCGCCGCCGAGCGGGAGATGATGAGTGGTCGCGTGCGTAACCCGCGCGAGCTGGAGGGCATGGAGGCCAACGTGGCGGCGCTTCAGCGCCGGCGCAGCGCTTTGGAGGACGAGTCGCTGGCGACCATGCTGGAGGCCGAGCAATGGCAGGCCGAAGCCGAAGTTCGCCAGGCCCAACTGGCCAGCAGCGAAGCAGAATACAGCGCCCGGCAGCAAGCCATCAAGCGTGAGGCTGCCCAGAAAATCGCCGAGTTCAAGACCTTGTCGGCGCGTCGTGCCCAGCAATGGGAGGCTGTTGCGCCGCAGGACCGCGACCTGTACAAGAACCTGCGCAGCCGCAAGGCGGGCCGTGCGGTGGCGCTCGCACAAGGGGGCGCCTGCCAGACCTGTGGCCTGATGCTGTCCACCGGCGCCGCCCAGGCGGTACAGAACGAGAGCCAGCGCGTCTTCTGTCCTGGCTGCGGCCGGCTGCTGCTGGCCGGGTAGCTGGCGTGCTTGTTTGACAAAGGCCCGTCGCTCGGCTATAATCTTGCTATCAAATCACTATCACGTGCCATGCCGATCAGCGCCTCAGGTAGAACGTTGGCGGGCGCCGCCTCTGGCTGATCAACCTGGCCCAGGCTTCCAGTACTCCCCCGACGGACCGTACAACGCCGGTTCGTTATCCACACTAATCAGCAGCATGGATCGACGCAACTGTGGCGTCTTGCCAGTCGGCAGTGGATGCTTTATGCAAACCACGCAGAAAGGAGGTCGTTTGCACGGATTATCCAAGAAACTTCAACCGGTTGACACATCACGACATTCCCTGACGATTTTCCATCGCATTCTCTAAGCACCTTTCAGGAGAGGAAGACAATGAAACGTAAACTCAGTGTGGTTCTTGCTCTGTTCGTCATCGCGTCAATGCTCGCGTTGCCGGCCAGCGCCCAAACCCCAACAGCCCAGTATCAGCCTGATCGGCAGGCCCCGATTAATTTGCAGCCGGTCACAGGCGCCGACCTGGATGGCCCCTTTGCCGGCAGCGCCTACGTGCCCAGCAAGCAGCGCGCAACGGCCACTGGCCGCTATGTGGTCCGTTTCGCCGACGCACCCCTGGCTGAGCTTTGGCTCGACGCCCAGGCGCGCGGCGCAGGCTACGACACAGCCACAGCTCAGGCCTACACCGACGCGCTGCTGGCCAAGCAGGCCCAGGCCAGCCAGGCCGTGGATGCCCTGGGTGGCAAAACCCTGGCCAACTTCACCAAGCTGATCAACGGCATCGCCGTCGAGATCAGCGGCGCCAAGGTTCGCGACCTCTACGCCATCCCCGGCGTGGTCAGCGTCAATCGGCTGCCCGACTACCAGCTCGCTCTGGACGAAACCGTGCCGTGGATCGGCGCGGCCGACGTGCAGAGCATGGGCTACGACGGCACGGGTGTTACTGTGGCGGTGCTCGACTCCGGCATCGATTACACCCATGAGCACCTGGCCGGCTGCGGCACGCTGGAATGCTCCGCCCAGGCCCTGGCCGAAGCCTCGCAGCCAGCCGATCCGGCCCTCTATCCCACGGCCAAGGTCATCGGCGGCTACGACTTCGTCGGCAGCACCTGGCCCAACACGGCTGAGATCCCCGATCCCAACCCGATGGATGACGGAGCGGGGGGTGGCCACGGCACTCACGTGTCCAGCATCATCGGCGGCGTGGAGACCGACGACCTCGGCCCCGGCGTTGCCCCTGGCGTCGAGTTGTATGCCGTCAAG
>JBFYTD010000371.1:0-3586 GCA_041300885.1 Anaerolineae bacterium
CTTCAGACGGTGAATTCCATTCACCGGAAATCCGTTCACCAATCAACCCGTCAGAACGCTCTGACTCAACTTGAACAAAGGAGTTCGAACATGCCTAAGTATGTAGGTGCAGTAGACCAGGGTACCACCAGCACGCGCTTCATGATCTTCGACCACGAGGGTGGCGTTGTGGGCGTGCATCAGATGGAACACGAGCAGATCTATCCTCAGGCCGGCTACGTCGAGCACAACGCCATGGAGGTCATCGCTCGCACCAACGACGTGATGGCGGAGGCATTGAAGAAGACCGGCCTCACCGCCGGCGACTTGGCAGCCGTTGGCGTCACCAACCAGCGTGAGACCACGGTGGTCTGGAACAAGAACACGGGCAAGCCCTACTTCAACGCCATCGTCTGGCAGGACACCCGCACAGACAAGATCTGCAACGAGCTGGCCAAGGACGGCGGGCAGGATCGCTTCCGCGCCAAGGTGGGCCTCCCTCTGGCCACCTACTTCTCCGGCCCCAAGATCAAGTGGATCCTGGACAACGTCGAGGGTGTGCGCTCGGCGGCCGAGCGCGGCGACGCCATCTTCGGCAACATGGACACCTGGGTCATCTGGAACATCACCGGCGGCGTCAACGGCGGCGCGCACGTCACCGACGTGACCAACGCCAGCCGCACCATGCTGATGAACCTGGAGACCCTGGACTGGGACGATGAGATTCTGGAGATCATGGGCATCCCCAAGCTGATGCTGCCGGAGATCCGCCCCTCCAGCGATCCCAAGATCTACGGCACCTGGAACGGCATTCCGGTCTGCGGCGACTTGGGCGACCAGCAAGCGGCCCTGGTGGGCCAGACCTGCTACGCGGCCGGCGAGGCCAAGAACACCTACGGCACCGGCTGCTTCATGCTGATCAACACCGGCACCGAGGTAGTGCCCAGCAAGAGCGGCCTGCTGACCACCCTGGGCTACAAGATGGGCGACGCCCCCGCGGTCTACGCGCTCGAAGGCTCCATCGCCATCACCGGCGCCCTGGTGCAGTGGCTGCGCGACAACATGGACTTCTTCGATTTCTCCAAGCACATCGAAGACTATGCGAGCCAGGTACCGGACAGCGGCGGCATCTACTTCGTGCCCGCCTTCTCCGGCCTGTTCGCCCCCTACTGGCAGTCCGATGCGCGCGGCGTGATCGTCGGCCTGACCCGCTACATCAACAAGTTCCACATGTGCCGCGCCTCCCTGGAGGCGACCGCCTATCAGACCCGTGAGGTGCTGGACGCCATGGAGAAGGACTCCGGCGTTACCCTGAAGGCCCTCAAGGTCGACGGCGGCATGGTCTACAACAACACCCTGATGCAGTTCCAGTCCGACATCCTGGGCGTGCCGGTGGTGCGGCCGGTGGTGGCTGAGACGACTGCGCTGGGCGCGGCCTACGCGGCCGGCCTGGCCGTGGGCTACTGGGACAACCTGGAAGACCTGCGCCAGAACTGGCAGATCGACAAGACCTACGAGCCGAACATGGACGAAGAGACCCGGGCCAAGCTCTACAAGGGCTGGCTCAAGGCCGTCCAGCGCTCGATGAACTGGGTCGAGGACTGAGCCTGTTCCTAGACCTTCAAGGTTTTTCGCAACCTTGAAGGTCTTCCGTAAGCTGCGAGACCTTCAAGGTTTCGGAACGGACAACCTTGAAGGTCTCGCAGCAACACGCTAGAAAACACAAACACCCCCATACAAAACAGCTTGCATTTGCCTTCGTCGACTCTTTTGACCGCGAAGACGCAAAGCGCGCAAAGGAAGGTGAACAACAGCACTTTGCGTCCAGCGCGTCTGCGCGGTTTTCTTTTCACGCTTTAGGACTGACAGTCCTGCCACTGAGCAGGAGAGGCATCGACGCGTTGGATCAGCACAGCACGTTGACCAGGACTGTCAGTCCTCCTCACCATCGAGGTACGTACTATGAAACGCATCGAAACCGAGATTCTGGTCATCGGCGGCGGCGCCACCGGCACGGGGGTAGCCTGGGATGCGGCGCTGCGGGGCTTCAAGGTCGTCCTGATCGAGAAGCGCGACCTGACCCACGGCACCACGGGGCGCTACCACGGCCTGCTGCACAGCGGCGGCCGCTACGTGGTCAAGGACCCGCAGAGCGCCGAGGAGTGCATTCTGGAAAACCGCATCCTGCGCAAGACCCACGCCCATTGCATCGAGGCCACTAGCGGCTTTTTTGTCGTCACGCCCGAAGACGAAGGCCCCTATCCCGACAAGTTCCTGGAGGGCTGTCGCGCCACCGGGGTCGACTGCAACGAAATCTCGCTGGCCGAGGCGCTGCGCCGCGAGCCCTTGCTCAACCCGCGCATCAGCCGCGTCTTCGAGGTGCCCGATGGCTCAGCCGACAGCTTCCTGGCCACCCATGCCACCGTCCAGGCTGCCCGCCATGCCGGCGCGCAGATCCTGATCTACCACGAGCTGATGGATTTGATCATCGAGGGTGGCGACGGCGAGCGGCGGGTCGTGGGCGCCAAGGTGCGCGATGTGGCCAAGGGCATGGACGTTGAAATCCGCGCCCCGATGACCATCAACGCCACCGGCGCCTGGGCCGGCGTGGTGACCCAGATGGCCGGCGTTGCCATCAGCGTGGTGCCGGGCAAGGGCACGATGGTGGCCATGAACCACCGCGCGCTGAACACCGTGGTCAACCGCTGCAAGATGCCAGCCGACGGCGACATCATCGTGCCCCTGCACACCGTGGCCATCATCGGCACCACCGATGAGCGCGTGACCGACCCCGAGAACTTGCGTATCGAACCGTGGGAGGTCAACCTGATGCTGGAGGAGGGCGACAAGATGGTGCCCGGCCTGAGCCAGGCGCGCGTGGTGCGAGCCTGGGCCGGTGTGCGTCCCCTCTACCAGGAGGACTACGCCGGGGCCAGCCGCGACGCCACCCGTAAGTTCGCCCTGCTGGACCACAAGGAGCGCCACCGTATTGACGGCTTCATCACCATCACCGGCGGCAAATGGACTACCTTCCGCCTGATGGCCGAAAAGACCGTGGACTTGGCTACCCACTATCTGGGCCAGCGCAAACCATGCGTTACGGCTACGACGGCCGTGCCGGGCGCGGATCAGGGCAACTACTGGCTGGGCCATCGCCTGCATGAGGTCGAGGAGAAGAAGCTGCAAGGTGAGCTGATCTGCGAGTGCGAGCTGGTGACGCGCAGCATGTTGGAGAACGCGGCCAGGCAGAACCCGCTGCTGACCCTGGACGACCTGCGCCGCGACGTGCGGCTGGGCATGGGACCCTGCCAGGGCGGCTTCTGCACCTACCGCGCCGTGGGCATCATCCACGAGCTGGGCAAGGCGGGCGTGTGGGAAGGGGACGCCGGCCATCAGACCCACGCCGCGGAGGAGTGGGACGTGGCCTATCTCCAGTCGCCGGCGCGCAATGTCAATGGGAGTGAAAAGTTGTTGCGTAGCACCCCGGAGGGCGCAGCCCGCAGTGGGCAGGTGGCAGGTGGCAGTGGAGAGACGCCGCCACTTTTCAACCCGAATTTGCTGCTGCGCGATTTCTTGCAGGAGCGCTGGAAGGGCGTCGTGCCGATCC
>JBFYTD010000372.1:0-3586 GCA_041300885.1 Anaerolineae bacterium
CGCTCCGGAGAGTCTGGAGAGCGCGACGGCCAAGGCGGCTTGGCTGGATGAGGCTGGCCAGAAGAAGTTCAAGCTGGGATCGTGGCAGGCGATCCTGCGGCGCCTGAGCCTGGCCGAGGGAAGGGTGCTGATCACGACGACGCCCTACAATCTGGGCTGGCTGAAGTCGGAGCTTTGGGACCGCTGGAAGAAGGACGATCCTGACATCGATGTGATCCGCTTCGAAAGCATCACGAACCCGATGTTTCCCAGGCCGGAGTATGAGCGGGCCAAGCGGACGTTGCCGGCGTGGAAGTTTGATCTGTTTTACCGGGCGCTGTTCACCCGGCCTGCAGGCCTGATCTACGATGCGTTCGACGAGGCGCAGCATCTGGTGCCGCGCTTCACCTTACCGGAGAGCTGGTCGAGGTTCCTAGGCCTGGACTTTGGCGGCGTGAACACGGCGGGCATGTTCTACGCCAGAGAGCCGGTCACGGGCAACCTGTACGCCTACCGGGAGTATCTGAAGGGCGGCAGGACAGCCAAGCAGCACGCGAAGGCGCTGCTGGATGGCGAGCCGGGCGTACCACAGTGCGTGGGCGGCAGCAAGAGCGAAGGGCAGTGGCGCCGTGAGTTCCAGGACGGCGGGCTGCCGGTGCGGCCTCCGGCTGTGGCTGATGTGGAGGTTGGGATCGACCGAGTGTATGGATGGCACAAGGGTGAGCCTGCGCAGTTGTTCATCTTTGACGACCTGGCTGAATTCCTGGACATGAAGCGCAGTTATAGCCGGGTGCTGGACGAACACGACGAGCCTACCGAGGCGATCGAGGACAAGGAGACGTACCACTTGCTGGATGCGGAGCGGTACATCCTGGGTTGGCTGTCGGAAAAACAGACGGTGGATCGGGCTGACAACCCGTTTTACCAGTAGAAATTTGAGCTGCTAACTATGCGTTATCATGTGAGGTTCAATGTCTAGTTCAACGCCGGCAGAGTTGCAGGCAAGCTTTGCAACTCTGTCTACCCGGATCGCTGCGCTGGATCGTGATATTGCGCTGGAGACGGACCGGGAGCGACGCACGGTGGCGCAGGCGAAACGCGACGAACTGGCAGATGAGCGTGATCGCGTCGCGGCTGACATGATGGTGATGGGGGTTGTCCCGCAGAACACGGCACACATCGAGCAGCGCATTGGCGTCTTGGAGCGCGATGTCAAGAAGCTGTGGGAGTTCGTCAAGCCCGGGCCTCGCCAGACTGTGGGTAGGGTCGTCTTCTTTGGCCTGCTGGCGCTAACCTGGTCGATGTGGATGATCAAAGAGAGTCGGGACTGGCTGATAGACAATCCCGCAGAGGCTATTGTGATTTCGCTGGCTCTGGTGATGGCTGCGCTGATTATCCGTTGGCTGCCGGAGGATGACCATGACCAACGGTAAGCGGCGAAAAGTGTTTTCTGGATTGCTGGCGCTGTGCTTGCTGCTGATTGCTTTTGTGGGCTGGCAGATGTTGTACAGCCTACGCCAGCAGACGGCTGTAACCTATGGGCCTGTGTTGCTGACTGCCAACCCACCGGCCGTGTGTGCTGGGGAGGGTTTCACCTACGACGTGACGATCACGGTCTTGCAGCCAAACAGTGTATCAAGGATCACCGAAGGCTGGTGTCGGGAAGATGGCATCTGCCCGCGGACGTTGCAGAATGAACCCTACTACGTGAATTTTGTGCTGCCCTACGGGGTGAACGCGGTCGCAAAACGGACTGTGCCGGATACGCTGACGCCGGGGCGCTGGCAGTTGCGGCACTGCAACGAAACGCACGCAACAGGGAAGATCGACGTAATCTGTTATCAAGTGGAGATCGAGGTGCTAGAATGCCTGGACTGATGACATACCCGATGGAGAAGCCCGGCGAGCTTGACCGGCTGGCCGAAGGCGAAGCCAACGAACGGCGCAAGGCGATTGACACGGCCTGGGCCTACTACGAGGGCAACCACAAGCGGCCGCTGAAGGTTCGGGCTGGCCAGCCTGATGACAACGTGATCCTGAACCTGTGCCGCAAGGCTATCGAGCAGGCGGTGGCGTTGCTGTTCGGCCAACTGCCGGAGTTCGAGATCGGCGCGCAAGCCGACGACGAAGAGGATCAGATGCTGCGGGCCTTGTGGGTGGCCAACGACGCGCCGATCCTGCTGCATAACCTGGCCCTGCAGGGCGCGCTGACCGGGCACGTCTTCGTCAAGCTGGTGCCCGAGCTGGATGCTGGCGGCCAGCTCGCCAGCGTGCGCTTTCTGCTGCTCAACCCGCGCATGGTGACGGTCTTCTGGCGGCCTGACGACATGGCCCAGGTGACGGCATACACCATCGGGTTCGAGCAAGGTGACACGACGATGCGCCAGGACCTGGTGAACATGGGCAACGTGTGGCTGGTGCGAGATCTCCAGCGGGAGCGGGGCAAAGACTGGCAGGTCACCAACGAGGTCGTGTGGGGCTGGCCCTGGGCGCCTATTGTCGAGTGGCAGAACCTGCCTGACCCAGAGGCGTATTACGGCGATCCTGACCTGGTGCGACCTGACCTGAACGACGCCATCAACTTCCTGGCGAGCAACACGATGCGCATCCTGAAGTTCCACGCGCATCCCAAGACAATCGGCACAGGGATGCGGGCCAGCGATCTGCAAGAAACGAATGTTGACGGCTTCTGGTCTGTGCCCAACACGGATGCGCAGATCAAGAACCTGGAGATGCAATCGGACCTGGGCAGCTCGCTGGCGTTCCTGCAACTGCTCCAGGGTCGGTTCTTCTCCGAGCATCGGGCGGTGGACATGACGACCTTCGCCAAGGACATGGGCAACATCACCAACTTCGGCCTGCGCACGCTGTACAAGGATGCCCTCGACAAGCTGGCCACCAAGCGGGCGCTGTACGGCCAGGGGTTGGCGGATCTCAGCGAGAGGGCGCTGGCGTTGCTGGGCCACGTTGGCCGGCCAGTGGTGACGTGGCCTGACCCGCTGCCCTTCAACGATCAGGAGGAGATCGCGGGTATCCAGACGGAGATGGGGCTGGGCATCCTCTCCAAGGAGACGGCGGCCGGGCTGCGCGGCCGTGACTGGGAGCAGGAGCAGGAGCGGATCGAGCAGGAAGAGGCGATGTCGGACAACATCGGCAACCGGCTGCTGCGTGCGTTTGATCAGGGTCAATGACACCTGGCGATCTGGTGATCTACGACGGCGGCAAGGGCGACCCAAAGCCTGTGCAACTGCTGCGCTTTCTGAGCGACAAAAAGGCCGTCATCATGCTGGCCGGCCAGGAGCGAAAGGTTTTCGTTCGTAGTCTGCAGGAAATATTCTAGCCACGCGATAAGGCGATGCTGACGTAAGAGGTAGTCTGATGCCAGGATGGAAGTATCGACAACCCAGGTGTGCGATATGCGGCGCGCCCGCGTTCTTCAATGACCCGACGTGGGACCGTAAGCTGTGCTCCTTGCACATGGAGGATGCCGTGCGGCGGACTGCGCCGGTGGTGGAACCCTCGCCGACGGCGCAGTCGTTCAGCCAGCCGCGCATCATAAGCCGGGCCGACCTGGATCGGTCGGTGATGCCGCACATCCAGGGCTATG
>JBFYTD010000373.1:0-3580 GCA_041300885.1 Anaerolineae bacterium
AATACTGCTTGCGATAATCAGCCTTAAGGGGCCGCTAGACCGAAAAGGCATCTCTCCATTCATTGTTCACCTCCACAATCGCAGCCTGCCTACCATGATCGTCTATGTAGACTCCTCGTATGAGAACTCGGCACATAGTACCTGTAAGGAAGTCGCTGAGGACAAGGTGATTGCGTTGTGCAATTTGACCGAATTGGCTGCTTCACTAGCAGGCAAAGGGAGCCTGAAACAACATTTCCTGGAGACGGTGACGATGTGGAAGGCGTTCTGGTTGGCTCAGGAACCCGGTTAAGGCGTCCCGAAAAACCTCGTATCCTCCCACACCGGCAGCGCCGCAGCGTTCGGACGCTAGTGTACCACCTCTGACCGGCCAATGTGTACCAGCAATGTGCGGCCAAAGTGTACCGGGCTGACGGTGGCACTCCTGCACTTCAATGGGTTTCTGAGTTTGGTGCGATAAGCGCCTCCTTTTCGTCGATCAAGCTGCACATTTCCAAGCGAATATGCTACACTGTCGATGCCTGCGCGGAGGGTAGGGCAACGCTGGAGAGCGACCTGAGCGCCGACGCAGGTGACGGTGTGGCTGGGCAGGGCCGGGTGGCTCTGCCCAGTGTCATGTGAGCCAGCCACACTGTCAGGAAAGCGATAAACTCAAAGGCTCCCGTGAGCAGCCATGTTGGCTGAACGCAGAGCCGATGGCCTTGGGGCATATGCGCCTGGGATCTCATGGGGTGAGCCGGGTGCGAGCCCGGTAGCTGGCGCCGGTCATGAGCAGCACTTCAGCATGGTCGCCGAGGCGATCCAGACCGGCAGAAGCCAACAGGGGGTCCAAAAAGACCTCTGGCCACTCGGCCGGGGCGCGATTGCTGGTCAGGACGATGCTGCATTTCTCGTAGCGGCCGTCGATGACATCGTAGAGATCGCTGGGACTGGGTGCCTGTAAGGGCTTGAGACCGAAGTCGTCCAGCACCAAGAGGTCAGGCCGCAAGTAGGTCTGGAGACGACGCTCCAGGGTGCCATCGGCCCGGCCGCCGTTGATGTGCTGCAGCATCTTGTGGGCCGGCACAAAGAGGGCGTCGAAACCCTGACGACACGCCTCATGCACCAGGGCCTGAGCGAGATGGGTCTTGCCCGTGCCGCTGGGGCCACAGATCAGCACATTGCGTTTCTGGCGCACGAAGTCACAACTGGCCAGTTGCAAGACGTGCTGGCGATTGATCGCCGGGTTGAAGTTGAAGTCGAAGGTCTCGATGGTCTTGGTGCTGGCCACCGCCGAACGACGCAGGCGCAATGTCAGTTGCTTCTGCGCCCGACGCTCGACCTCGTCCTCCAGCAGGCGAGACAAGAACTCGACGTAGGACCATTGACCATCCACGGCCTGACGATTGCGCGCCTCCAAGGTTTGCAGGATGCCCGACAGTCGCAACTTGGTCAGGTAGGGCGTAAGCTGATGGGTCAGTTCCATGCCACACCTCCAAACAGGTGTCCGAGCAAGTCGCTGGTGGCACGAGCGAAGGTGCGAGCTGGTCGCGGTGAGGGCGTTGCCGGTGTCAGGGTCGGTTCCCATTCCAGGCCGTTGACCAGGATGCGTTTGACGGTGGTGTAGGCCGGTTCGGCGAACTGCTGGGCACGACCGCAAGCCGCCTCCAGACGTGCATCGCCGTAGTGCTCGCGCAGGTGCAGGAGTCGTCCTGCCGTACGCAGACGATCGACCACTGAGTCGTCCAGCAGCCCTGCGACGATCTGGCTGGTAGCCGGTCCGATCTCGTCGGCGGCAGCCCGGCAGCCCTCCCGGCTCACCATCAGGCCAGGCACCTTGTCGGCTGGCAGATGGTCGGGATGGGTCTTGCGCTCTCCGGGCTGAAGAGCACGGTCGTGGGTCGTGACGGGCTGGTGCTCCTGAGTGAAGATGTTAATGAACTGGGCGCCGCCACGCACCAGCAAGCGAGTGCCTTTGGCGTAGCGACAGGGTATAGAATAGTAGGCGTTGTCGAAGGTGACGTAGCCATCAGCGCCGACGGTGGCCTGTTTCCAAACAGCCAGGTCGTAAGGCGCCTTGGGCAGCGGCTTGAGGTGTCCTTGCTCCGTCTCTTGAAAGCGAACCAGCGGCTTTTCGCGGGTCGTGCCGTGGATGCGCAGTCCGGCGGTGGTCAGGCACCACGTTCGCACATCCTGGTTAGCCAGAGTGATGGTGGTTGGCCTCCGACCAGCCAGGAAGTTGCGCTTGACGTAGTGGACGCCGCCCTGCTCCACCTTGCCCTTGTGGCGCGGTGTGCGCGGACGGCAAGGTGCAAGGAGGAAGTCATAGTGCTCGGCGCATTCCCGGTAGGCCTGCTGGATCAGCGGGTTGTCGAAGCAGGCCTTCACCACCGCCGCCTTCAAGTTGTCCAGGACCACTCGCTCCGGCACACCGCCCAGCCATTCGAAGGCGTGGCGATGCAGCAGTAGCCAGGTTGGCAGCTTCTGGTCGAAGACGAACTCGACGTACTGGTGGCGGCTCCAGGACAAAGTCATTACGAAGGCCCAGGCTCGCCGCAACTCACCGCTTTCTGGATCGAGCAGCTGGCCAGCGTAGCCAAAGTCGACCTGTACCTCTTCGCCCGGACTGCACTCGACGCGCACAAAGACCTCGGGTGCTGCTGTCTCCAGGTTGTTCACGAACCGGCGTACGGCCGAGTAGCTGCCATGGAAGCCGCGTTCACGCAAGCGCTCACAGATGGCAGCGATCTCGACCCCTTCCTTGCGCAACTGGCTGACCAACTCCCGGTACGGTTCCACCGACGACACATTCTGTGGCGGTGGCTTCTCCGGCAAGGTCCGACGCACCAGTTGCTCCAACTCAGCTAGCGGCGGCAGAGGCCCTTCCAGCAATCCCTGCGCTGCAGCCCAGGATCGGTATCGCTTCACAGTCTGGCGATGTACACCCGTAGCTCGCTGCACGGCGCGATCGCTCTGAGAGCGGCGCAGATGATGGATCATCTCACGAATGTCCACGGTCTTTTTTCTCCTGTTAGGCATAGGTCCTCCTGGTGACACTTGATTTCACCAGGAAGGATATCCGATTTACAGGAGTTACGCCATCAGTCTGGTACACATTGGCCGCACATCGCTGGTACCCATTGGCCGGCTACGCCTGGCACACATTGGGTGAACATCGCTGGTACATTATCGCCCGATCAATGACAGCCTGCGCTGCGCCGACGTGGCCGAGGAGCTGGCGGCCGGCCGCTGGGACGACCTGGAGGCCGCGCTGTTGCTCTGGCCGCAGCGGGTGGCCGAGCTGTGCTGGGACGATCCGCTGCTGGCCGTGACCTTGCAGATCAACCTGCCTACCCAGCGCACCAAGGCCGCCAGAGAGCGCTGGGTCAAGGAGCGGGTGGCGGCCGGCTGTCCCGACCTGGCCGCGGCGTTGCTCGAGGCCCTGGCCGGCCGACCCGACCGCTTCAGCGCCTTCTGGTCCGAGCTGGCGCGCGGCGACCACGATCACCTGAGCCTGGCGTTGGCCCTGTGGCCGGCCCGCGTCGTCGAGAAGTGCGCGGAAGATGTAGACCTGGCCGCGCGGCATGAGGTGCGGCAGTTT
>JBFYTD010000374.1:0-3578 GCA_041300885.1 Anaerolineae bacterium
GCTGTGGCTGGCGACCTGGGCCGGCCGGCGGTGGAGGCGCTGCCCATCAACACCACCAGCATCATGGGCTGGGTCGCTAAGCTGCGCCAGCCGCTGTGCATCGCCGACCTGCGGGCTGACCCTTGGGCGCGCGTCTACTACCCGCTGGACCACGAGGTGGCCATGCGCTCGGAGCTGGCCGTGCCGTTGATCGGGGCTAGCGGACGGCTGGAAGGGGTGCTCAACCTGGAGAGCCCGGCCGTGGGCGCGTTCGGCGAGCAGGACAGCCGTCTCCTACAGGCCCTGGCCACCCAGGCTGTGATTGCCATCCAGGAGGTGCGGCTGCTGGACGCGCTGCAAGAGATCGCGGAGCGACTGCTGACGCAGCCGCCGCAGCAGGTCTTCGAGCGGCTGGTGGCCATGGCCTGCGAGCTGCTCAACGCGCCGGTCGGGTCGATCTGGGTGCTGGAGGGAGAGGAGCTGGTGCTGCAGGCCAGCAACAGCGCGGCGCGCCGCGGCACACGGCTGGCCGCGCAGAGCAGCCTAACCGGCCAGGCCATCGTGCAGCGTACTGCGGTGACGTCCGACGACGTGCGGGCCGACCCGCAGTTCGTGCTGCGCGATCTGGCTCAGCAACAGGGCTGGGCCGGCGCGTTGATCGTGCCGCTGCTGGCAGGCGAGCAAGGCCAACCCCTGGGCGCGTTCAGCGTCTACAGCACGGCTGGCGACCCGCGCCGCTTTGCCGAGGCCGACTGGGATAAGAAGGTGCTGGCCGTGCTGGCGCGCCACGCCGCCCTGGCCGTGCAGGAGGCGTCGCGCCGCGAGGCGCTGCGCGCGGTCGAGGAGCAGCGGGCCGTGGCCGAGACGTTTGCCGCCGTGGGCGACATCGCCGCCAACCTGCTGCACCGCGTCAACAACCAGGTCGGCACCATCCCCGTGCGGGTCGAGGGCATCCAGGACAAATGCGCCCGCGCGCTGGCGGCCGATCCCTATCTGGCAACCAACCTGGCAGCGATCGAGCGCAGCGCGGCCGAGGCCATGACTGTGATGCGCGACACGCTGTTCCACCTGCGGCCGATCCACCTGACGCCGGTCAGCCTGGCCGAATGTGTGGCCGAGGCCGTTGAGGAGAGCACCTTGCCCGCCGCGGTGACCGTCCTGCGCGTGGGTCTGGACGAGCTGCCCCTGGTTCATGCTGGCCCGCGCCGCCTGAGCCTGGTCTTCGTCAACCTGTTGGAGAACGCAGCCGCAGCGATGGAGGGCAGTGGCGCCGTCAGCGTGCGTGGGACGGTGCAGGGTAGCTGGGTCGAGGTGCAGGTCAGCGACAGCGGACCTGGTATCCCGCCCGAGCTGCACGAACGCATCTTCGACTTCAACTTTTCCGGCCGCCAGGCGCACGCGGGCAAGCTGGGCTTCGGCCTGTGGTGGGTCAAAACGCTGATGGCTCGCTTCGGCGGCTCTGTCACCGTGGACAGCGACGGCTACCATGGCGCGACGTTCACGCTGCGGCTGCCGGTGGCGCAGGCTACACAAAACCCATGAATATCCAACTCCGTGCCCTGCTGGTCGATGACGACCCGTCGTGGCGGCAAATACTGAGCGAAATACTGACCGATGAAGGCATGGCCGTAGACGCGGCTGACAGCCTGGAGGCGGCTGTAACCGGCATTCGGCATGCGCCGCACCGGCTGGCGGTGGTCGATCTCTCGTTGGGCCGGGAGGACCACCGCAACCAGGACGGCCTGCGCATCCTCGACGCCTTGCGCCGCCACGATCCGGGCTGCACGACCGTGTTACTCAGCGGCTACGCCACGGTCGAGATCGCGGTCAGTGCATTGACGGAGTATGGCGCGTTCACTTGCCTGCGCAAGGAGACCTTTCGCCGCAGCGAGTTTCGCAGCGTGCTGCGCCAGGCGTTGGCCAGCGCGCCCGGCGTGTTGGCCGAGGTACAGCCGTCTCCTGTCGTAACCAGCCCGCCGGCGCCGATCGCTGGACCTGACGAAGCCGGTCTCGCCCCGCAGCCCGCGACCCCACCCGTCCCCCCGCTGCGCCAGGCATTGGTGGTCGAGGATGACGCCGGCTGGCGCAGCATCCTGGCGGAACTGCTGGGTGAGTTGAGCTTTGCCGTCGATGTCTGTCGCAGCTACGGCGAGGCGTTGGGCTATCTGCGCCGGACCGCCTATGCCTTAGCGGTGGTAGATTTGACTTTGGCCAGCACGTTGGCGCCGGACGATAATTCCGACGGTCTGCGGCTGCTGGGCGCGACCAAGAAAGCCAGCATCCCTGCCATCGTCGTTAGCGGCTCGGCCCTACCCAGCCACGTGGAGCGCGCCTACCAGGAGCATGGCATCGTGGCATTTCTGGAGAAGCGCGCCTTCGACCGCGCGGCCTTTCGCCAGGCCGTGGCTGAGACGTTGCGCCTACCAGGCTCGCACGACGGCAGCCTGACCGCGCGCGAGCTGGAAGTGCTGGCATTGCTGAAGCAAGGATCTACCAACAAGGAGATCGCCGAGGCGCTGGTAATCTCTGAGAACACGGTCAAGCGCCACATGAAGGGGATCTTCATCAAGCTGGATGTCAACACCCGCTCAGCGGCTGTGGCCAGGGCGATCAGCCTGGGTCTCACCAACCGCTAGTGCCTGACTCAGCGCAGCCTGGACCAGTTTGGTCGAATTGGCACAAATTGCTCACAACAGTTTGCCAAGTTATCAGCACTGTGTTATAATCTCGCCGTCATTGGCTGGCCCTCAGCCACCCGTCACGACAGCGATAACGCTGTCCCGTGGATCTCCGAAGGAGGTGACATCCCTCAAGGTCTGGCGACGATACGAGCAATCGGCGGGAGCGCTCGTCGGATAACCGCACCCCACTTTTTGCGGTGGCCTTCCAGCCTGCACAACCAGCGCCGGGTTCGTCCGGCCCACACCACATTCCGCCCCCCTATGACCTGGACGCACGCTGTGGAAAAGCGGTTTTGGCGCTAATGCCCGGCTGTCTGTCAAACATCCGACCGCAAAGTTCTGTTTTCCTGGCCGTGCCAACTTCCCCTAAGGAGTCTGCCACTCATGGCAAGCGTAAGCTATCGCAACGTCTACAAGCGCTGGGGCGATGTCATCGCCGTCAACGACTTCAACCTGGACATCGAAGACAAGGAATTTATGGTCTACGTCGGCCCCTCGGGCTGCGGTAAGTCCACCAGTCTGCGCCTGCTGGCCGGCCTGGAAGAGATCAGCGACGGCCAGATCCTGATCGGCGACCGTGTGGTCAACGACGTACCCCCCAAGGATCGCGACATCGCGATGGTCTTCCAGAGCTACGCGCTCTATCCGCACATGTCGGTCTACGACAACATGGCTTTCGGCCTTAAGCTGCGTAAGATGCCCAAGGACGAGATCGACCGCCGCGTCAAGGAAGCCGCCGAGACGCTGGGCATCGGCCAGTTCCTCGACCGCAAGCCCAAGGCGCTCTCCGGCGGTCAGCGCCAGCGCGTGGCCGTGGGTCGCGCGATCGTGCGCAACCCCAAGGTCTTCCTCTTCGACGAGCCGCTCTCCAACCTGGACGCCAAGCTGCGCGTCCAGACCCGCGCCGAGATCAGCAAG
>JBFYTD010000375.1:0-3574 GCA_041300885.1 Anaerolineae bacterium
AGGACATAGGACGAGAAGACGATGTCGAAGCTGGCGTCGGCGAAACGGCTCAGGTCAGCCGCGTCTCCTTGTTGAAAATCCACAGTCACCCCATGCTCAGCCGCCAGCCCACGGGCAAAGGCGATTTGCTCGTCGCTCAGATCGATGCCTGCGGCGATGGCGCCTTGGCGGGCGAAGGCGATGCTGCACTGCCCGCCGCCGCAGCCCAGCTCCAGGATGCGCTGGCCGGCCACGTCGCCCAGCAGGCGCAGCTCAGCCTCGCTGGGCAGAAAGGGGCCGTAGTGAGCCGCGTCGACGGCGATCTGGTGCTCAGCCTGGTAGTCGGGGCTGATACGGTTCCAGGCGGCGCGCATGTCGATGGAGGGCATGGGAGGTGATTGGAGATTGGTTGACTGGTAGATTGGTTGAGTGGTTGGTCAGATGGCCTGGGGACGCGTTACGCCTCACGCCCTAGCCGCGGGCGCAGCCACAGTGTGGCGGCGGTTTCGGCGTCCACGGCCGGCCGCGTCCAGAGCATGGGGTGCTGGTCGCCCTCGCGCCACAGGTCGATCATGTCGGCGTAGTGCGGACTGGAGGGCTGGCCCGACTGGCCGGTGGCCAGCACGGCCGTCGAGCGGTCCCAGTCGCCTACATCCAGCACCTGGCGGTAGGTGGCGCTGGTGCGCACCAGGCCGAAGGGCATCTGCAAGTCGCTGGCAGTCATCCAAACGGTCTGTTCGTCGCCGCCGATGGGATACTGGCCGCGGTTGAACACGGCGCGCAGGAAGCGGCCGCGGCCGAAGAGGTGGGCGAACTCGATCTGGTGCACCTTGCCCCAGGCCCACTTGCGCGGCTCCTTGCCGATCAGATCATGCAGCGTCGTAGCCGTCCGCTGCAGGGCCAGGTCGAGGACCTCCTGACGGGTGCGGGGCCGGCCGGTGGCCGCGTCGTGATACCACCAATTCTCCTCCTGCGGCAGCAAATTGGCCAGGACGAGGCTGGCCTTGCCGGTGAAGGCGGAGGCCGCGAAGATGTCGCTGAAGGAGATGCCCTTGAACTGCGAGCCGAGCGGGCCCAGCTTGTCGCCGAACACCAGGTCGAGCAGATGGATGCGCATCACCTCGTAGGCGGCGGCCGGGAAGCTATCGACCTCGACGAACAGGTTCCAGGTCTCCAACTCGCGCACGATGCGCTGCTCCAGCAGGCCCGCGCCTGTTGCCAGAATCATATAGGGCTGCAACGACTCGGCCTGGACCGAGTAGACGTCGGTCTGCATGTTCTGGAAATCGCGCACGGTGAAGCGCGGCCGGGCTTGCAGCAGGCGCTCGATGCGGGCCGCACGGTAGCCGGGGAACCAGTCCGCGCCCAGGAAATGGGGGTAGTCGTCGGGCGCAGGCTTGTTGTTGGCCGACAGCGCATAGCCCTGGGGCGGGTTGAAGGCGTGGGGCAATTCCTCGAAGGGCAGCCAGCCGTCCCATTCGCCCGCGTCGGTCCAGCCGGGCGTGGGCATCAGGCCATGCCCGCTGCGCCGCAACGGCACGCGCGCCACGTACTGGTAGCCGATATTGCCGGCCACGTCGGCGTAGACCAGGTTTTGGGAAGGGCCGGTGACCAGGGAGAGCGCGGCGCGGAAGCTGGTCCAGTCGCTGGCCGTCTGCAGGGCTAACATACCGCGCAGGCTGGTGCCGGGGAAATGTCCCTCCCAGCGCAGCGCCAACGGCGGCAGGCTGGCCTCGTGCTCGGCCGGCAGCAGGCTGTTGATCAATGGGCCGTGGCGGGTGATGACCACCTCTTGCACCTGCGGCTCGGCCTGGCCGCGCACGTAGATCTTCTCCTGCAACACCTGGGCGTCCTCCCACTGGTCGCCATGACGGAAGCGGGCGGGTTGTTGCGGGTGGCGCTGTTCCACATAGAGGTCCTGCGTGTCGGCCCGGCCGGCAGTGATGCCCCAGGCGATGGCGGCGTTGTGGCCGGTGACGACGCCGGGCAGGCCGGGCATGGTCGCGCCGCCCACCTGCAGGCTGCCTCCCTTGACCTCCAGGTGGTTCTGGTACCACAGGGTGGGGATGGGCACACTCAGGTGCGGATCGTTGGCCAGCAGCGGCCGGCGGGTGGCCGTGCGGCCAGGGCCAATCACCCAGTTGTTGCTGCCGGCCGTTGCGCCTTGCCCGAACCACTGGCTGGCCTGGCGATAGGCGGCCAGCAGGCGGCCCGCGGCTTCAGCCAGCGCCTGCGGATCGGTCTGGCCCTGGGCCGGCGTGATCACCGGGCTGCCGGCCGGGTAGAAGGGGTCCAGCTCGGCGGCGCGCTCCGGCCCCAGCGCGTGGAGCAGTTGCAGCCGCAGAATCTCCCCCTCCCAGTTTTGACTCAACGCCCAAGCCAGCACCTTGAGCACGCCCAGGGTGTCCTCCGGCCGCCAGGGATCAGGCTTGAGGCCCACGATGGTAAACTCGGCCGGCAGGCGGTAGCGGCGCGCGTCGACGTAGGCGTTGACGCCGGCCGCGTAGGCTTCCAGCACAGCGCGGTCAGCGGCGGTGAGCTGCGTCAGGTCGCCCAGGGTGGCGCGCCAGAAGCCCAGCACGCGGCTCCAGCGGTCAGCCTCCAACGCGGCCGCGCCGAAAGCCTCGGCCATCGTCCCACGGGCCAGCCGCCGCGCGTATTCCATCTGGAAGAGGCGGTCCTGGGCGTGGACGTAGCCCTGCGCGAACCAGGCGTCGTGCTCGCTGTCGGCGTAGATGTGCGGCACCCCCCAGCGGTCGCGCACGATCTCCGCGGCCGCGTCCAAGCCAGCGACAGCCTGTTCGCCCTTGACCTGGGGCAGCGGCCGGCGGAAGATGGCCCACACCAGGGCCAGAAAGCCCAGCACCAGCGCGCCCACCAGACCGATGGCGACGGTGATCAGCAGGTAGATGTCCATGGGTCAGGTGCTGCGCAACTGACCGGCCAGCTCGCCCAGCCGTTGGCAGCGCTCGGCAAAGGCCAGCGATTCGTGGTAGAGCTTGTCCAGGTATTGGAAGAGGTCAGGATCGATGAAAATGCCCAACTCGGAGACGCCTTCCTCGTCCCAGTAGGTGTGCAGGTTCTTGACGAGCGTGGCGGCGTCCTGCGCCAGCGTGTCGAGCTGGTCGGCGATGGCAGTAGACATGGTGTTGGCTCCTGGAGGCTGATGCGGGGCGATAGCCCTGGTCGAAACCGGGAAGCCTCAGCGGCTGCGGAGGCTCGTGCTGGTATTATAGGATTTCGCGAGCATTCGGGCAAATGAGCAGGTGAGCAGGTCAGCAAACCAGAACGGCGCCATCTGCATCCCGCCATGCGCTCAACAGACGACCGTTTGACAGAACGCTGGGAAATGGGTATCCTCAGGGGGGCGCAAGCCTTTATCCTCATGCAGGAGACCCCTATGCCCGGCCATCTTGCCAGCATCGTCTACAGCCCTCAACCCGGCAGTTTCAACCGCCATCCGCTGCCCGAAGCCATGCTCCTGGCCGGCTACGGCATCGACGGCGACCGCAAAGGCGGCCATCCCAATCGCAACCTGAACGTCATGGATCATGAGATGTTAGATCGTTTGGCCGCCGAGGGCTATCCCACCGGC
>JBFYTD010000376.1:0-3572 GCA_041300885.1 Anaerolineae bacterium
TGGCCTGCAGCACCTGCATCGTCGAAAACAACACGGCCCTCGCTGCAGGCGGCATCTTCAACTATGGCGGCGCGACGCTGGTCCTCAACAACTCCACCCTGCGCCACAACCTGGCTGACGGCAACGTGGGCGGCGCGCTCTATAACCGGGACTCCAATGCCACACTCAATAACAGCGTCGTCCAAGAGAACACATCGTCAGGGTATGGCCTTGGCGGCGGCATCTTAAGCTGGGCGAGTTGGACGGCCACGACTACCACCACGCTGACCATCAGTCACAGCCTGATCATCAGCAATACGGCCGCTGGGGACGGCTCATCGGGCGGCGGCATCTCCAACGTCGCGGTCAGCGGTCAGACAGCGCTGTTGATGATGACGGATTCCACCGTGACGGGCAATCAGGCCCAGTACGGGGCTGGCCTCGGCTTCTCGATCACTGATGCTCCCGCGCCGGACTCGCAAGGCTTCATCATCCGCAGCACCATCAGCGACAACCATGCGGTCGATGCGAGCGGGTTCAATGCGGATGGCGCGGGTATCGACGTGACCTCCAGCACAGTGACGGTGGCCAACAGCACGATCAGCGGCAATACGGTCGCGCCGGCTGCCTATAGCGGCGGCGGCGGGTTCTGGGTCGGCGGTCTGGCCGGTTTTCCACCCGGCGTCCTCCATCTGATCAACAGCACAGTCGCCAACAACAGCGCAGCCACAGAAGGAGGTGCCGTCACCAGTTGGACGGAGTCGGCCAGTGCGGCAGCGACCATCACAGCCGTCAACACGATCGTGTCGGGCAATTCGGCGTCGGCCGGCGCCAACTGCTACGATGGCGTCGGTGGACTGAACTCTCCATTTGTCTCCGCAGGCTACAACCTGGAGAATCTCAACACCTGTAACTTCGATCAGCCGAGCGACCAGCCCAACACCAACCCGCTGCTGGGAGCGCTGGCCAACAACGGCGGCCCCAGCGCGACGCACGCGCTGCTGGATGGCAGTCCGGCCATCGACGCCGCCGACAACGCCACCTGTGCGGCAGCCCCGGTCAGCGGCGTCGATCAACGAGGTATCCTGCGCCCGCAGGGATTGGTGTGTGATATCGGCGCCTATGAACAGCAGGAGCCGCCGAACGCAGTAAGCCTGGCTGGCTTCGAGGCGCGCAGTGCGCCAGTGGCCGTGGGCTGGCTGGCGCCGGCATTAGCATTGCTCGTTGTGGCGCTGTGGCTAGGCGTGCAGAGAAGCTTTAGACCGTGGTGGCGAACACAGTTTCCTCCTTGGATGTTGACGCGAAGAACCAGACCGGCGCCACACGGCTGTACCAACGAGAAGGCATGAGTATTCAACATGAATTCACACACAAGGAGATTCTCACCATGAAGCGCTCAACCGTGTTGGTACTGCTCGTCCTGGTCGTCCTGGGAACCATTGGTCTCTCGAACGGACAGCCCGCAAGTGCAGATGGCCAGATTCAGGGCCTCTGGATCTTCTCCGATGAGATCAGTACGCTGGTCGCGCGCGACACCCTGGTGCAGCGCAGCGCGGCCAGCGGCGTGACCGACCTCTATCTCAGCGTCTATCGCTCTGCCACTAACAGCGCCGGACGCAGGATGTACGAAGACAGCGACATCGCGGACCTGATCGGCAAGGCGCACCTCGAGGGACTTGCCGTGTGGGCGGCCTACGGCAACATCGACTGGCCGGCCATCGGTTGCAATCCGGCGGCCTGGCCCTTGCAGCGCATGGCGGAGGTCGTCGCCTACAACGCCGCCAACTCCGCGGCGCAGTTCGACGGTGTGATACTCGACGTGGAGCCGCCGGAGCCGCAGAGCGAAGCCAATTTTCAGAACCTGCTGGCGCTCTACCAGTGTACCCGCAGCTTCCTGCCCGCTGAGTTGGACCTGGCGGTCGCCATCCGCTTCTACTGGGACGCGCCGGTTGCCTACCCGGTGGCAGGGCCGGTCAAGCCGGTCTACCAGCACATCCTCGATCTCGATCTCGACCAGGTGGTGGTCATGGGCTACCGGGACTTCGCCGGCACGGCTAACTGCGCGGAGGGCGACGGCCTGATTTGTCTTGACCAAGACGAGATCGCCTACGCCGACGCCATCTCCAAGCCCGGCCTGATCCTGGTGGGTCTTGAGACCTCCAACTGTTCGCCCGGCTGTGGGCCAGAAAAGGTGACCTTCTACGAGGAAGGGCAAGCAGCGCTGAACAGCGAATGGCAGGCAGCCGCTGCGCACTTTGGCGCGAACCCCGGCTTTGGCGGCGTTGCCATCCACCGCTACAACGCCTCCTACCTGGCCGGCCTGCCCGACTGGCCCACCGAGAATCCACCGCCGCCGCAGGGCGTGGTCGTCCGGCTGCTGGACAGCCAGGGGAACGGCCTGGCCGGCGGCACGGTCCAGTATTACGCCGGTGGCTGGCAAACGCTTCCAGGCAGCACCGACGCCAGCGGGACCCTGGTCACCGATATTCCCCAGTCCAGCGGCAACCTGAGCTTCCGCATGACCTACGCCGGCGCGTCGCAGCAACTGGCCCAGAATGTGACAGACAATCCGACGGTCATCTTCCAGACGGCCAACGTCACGGTCGAGCTGCGCGACAGCGGCGGAGCCTTGATCCCGGACGGCGCAGGAACGGGCGCGGTGCAGGTCTACGCCGGCGGCTGGCGTGACTTCGGTGTGACCGCAGGCGGACAGGTGAGCAAGGAACTGCTGCCGCTGACCTACAGCTTCGCCATGACCTACGCCAACGCGCGCCAGCAGTTGAACAACCAGAACGTCGCCGCCAGCCCGACCGTCACCTTCCATACGACCAACGTCACGGTCGAGCTGCGCGACAGCGCCGGCAACTTGATGCCGGACGGCGCCGGCACGGGCGCAGTGCAGGTCTATGCCGGCGGCTGGCGCGACTTCGGCGTGACCGTGGGTGGGCAGGCGAGCAAGGAGCTGCTGCCCCTGACCTACAGCTTCGCCATGACCTACGCCAACGCCCGCCAGCAGTTGAACAACCAGAACACCGCCGCCAACCCGACGGTCACCTTCCAGACCACCAACGTCACGGTGGCGCTGCGCGACAGCGCCGGCAACCTGATGCCGGACGGCGCGGGGACGGGCGTAGTGCAGGTCTACGCCGGCGGCTGGCGCGACTTCGGCGTGACCACAGGCGGACAGGTGAGCAAGGAGCTGCTGCCGCTGACCTACAGCTTCGCCATGACCTACGCCAATGCCCGCCAGCAACTCAACAACCAGAACACCGCCGCCAGCCCGACCGTCACCTTCCAGACCGGTCAGGTCCACTCTGACAGCGGCTCGGCGATTCAGTACTACGCGGGTGGCTGGCGGAGCTTTGTACAGGACATGCAGCTTTTGCCCGCTACCTACACGTTCCGCTTCAACGATGGGAACGCGAACCAGGCATACCCTATCAGCGGAGGCATCGTGAACCCGGTCCACTAAAGGCTCCGCGTGATTTGACGTCATCATCGGCGCGTGGGCTGCATTCAGGAGCAGCCCACGTGCCGGACAGGCTTTGACGCCAACCGTCTGAATATTGACTGCCACGTTCGCGGTCAGGCAG
>JBFYTD010000377.1:0-3564 GCA_041300885.1 Anaerolineae bacterium
CAGCACCTGGCCATCGCGCAGGGCGTAGACCAACGTCGTTACTTTTCGGGTCACAGAGAACCTCCATTGGCGGTCAAAACCTGTGGCGTAACCGTCCGGTCTCGATTGCGCACGAACAATCCAGCGGATTGTTCTACAAGGCCACCCCGCCACCGATGATCTACCGACAGAAGCGGTATATCACACCAGCGGCTGCGTCGGCTACGTAGATCTCGCCCTGTGGGCCTTCGGCGACGGCCACAGGGCGCTGCAGGCCGCTGATGAAGCTGTGGACGACGCTGTGGTAGCCCGCAGCGTCGGAGATGATCTCGACCCGCACCACCTGGCCCTGGCCGGGCAGCGCCACCAGCAGGTCCGCGGCATATTCCTCGAACATACGGCCGCTGTAGAAGAGCAAGCCAGCGGCGGCGGAGCCGGCCGGAAAAAGCGCCATGGGGCCGATGCTGCCGCTGCCAGGAGGCGGCTGGCCCCACGCCTGCGGCCAGCCATAGTCGCCGCCGCCCAGCAGCACGTTCAGCTCGTCAGGCGCCTCCGCCTGGATCGGCCAGCCATCCCCGTTGTCGGTGGCGTAGATCGCGCCCGACGGGCTGAAGGCAATGCCGCCGGCGCTGCGCAGGCCCGTGACGAACAAGTCGCCCTCCATTGGCTCGTCATCTGCCAGCAACTCGGCTGGGTCGAAGCGCCAGACCGCGCCTGGCTCCGGCGCGCCGTCGCCGGCCGCGCCTTCGGTCACGTAGACTCGGCCGTCGATGCCGACGACCACGTCGTTGGCTCGGCCTATGCCGCTGCCCAGCCGGCCGGCCAGCCGGGGCTGACCTTCGTCGACGACTACCAGGCCAGCGCGAGCGGCGACCAGCAGAACCGGCGTCTGGCCGGCCGGAGCCAACCAGGCCAGCCCGCGCGGCGCTGCAGGGCCCACGGCCACGGTTTCGACCCGCTCAGCCTGGCCGTCGCCGTCCGTATCGACCAGCCGCACGATCTGGCCAGCGCCATCCGCAGACTCGGCCACGTAGATCGCGCCATCCGGCCCCAGGGCGAGGCCGGTCGGCTCTTGCAGCGCGACGGCGAAACGGGTCACGCGTACGTCCGGCGGCGCGGCCAGCGCCGGGTGGTCTGCAAGGGAGGGCGGTGTAGCCGGGGCCGCGGGCGGCGGGCTTTGACAGCCACTGCTGGCCAGTCCGGCCAGCAGCAGCGTCAGTCGCAGGGCAAGCGCTGCCCAGCGCAAATGGATGACAGGCATGGCTGGATTATACCGCATCGGCGGTCAGCGTCGCAAAGCGCTGCGCGCGAGCCAGCACGAAGCCACTTGTCTTACAGGCGAAATGATGATACAGTATGGGGGCTTCAGCACCAGGCCGCAACGCACCCTTGTTTGTTGTGGTCTCCGTCCAACCACACCGCTGCGGCATCTACGCCGGCTTGTGGCATTGCAGTGCCAGGAGGACAGCTATGAATCCAGTCCTGTGGGCGGCGCTTGGTTTCGCCGCCGGCCTCATCGTGATGTGGCTCGTTGTGCGTTTCATGACCGTCAAACAGCTACAGGCGCACAACGACAGCCTTGCCAATCAAATCACCACCCTGGAACGGGAGCGGCTAAAAGGGCGCGAGGAAGCCAGCAAGCTCGAATCGCGCCTGGAGCACCGCGAGCGCGAGGTGGCCGAGCTCAAGGAGCGCGCCAGCAAGCTGGACAATCAAGTGCGCGAGCGCGAGCAGGCCAGGTTCACCGCCGAAGCCCAAGTCAAGAGCATGGAGAGCGCCCGTGGCGACCTCGAGCGCGCGCTAAGTCGCCTGGAACAGCAAGTCAAAGAACGCGACGCCCAAATCGTTCTGCTTCAACAGACAGCGCAGCAGGCCGAGTCGTCCCGTCAAGCGCAGCAGCAGGCGCTCAACGATCTGCGCGCGCAGGTCGCCCAGCGCGAACGGCAGGCGGACGAAGTCAACCAGCAACTGGCCGCGACCCAGAAGGAGTTGGCTGAGAACCAGGGGATCATCACCAGCCTGCGCAACAATCTGCGGGCCGAGGGCAACGACGCCATGGGGCTGCGCCAGGCAGTGAACCGCCAGCAGGCCGAGATCAACAACCTGCGGCTGAAGCTCAAGGACGTGACCGGCCAACTGAGCAGCCGAAACGAGCGCCTGGCCCAGCTACAAAACACGCTCACCGATCGCAAACAGACCATCGTCGAGCTGCGTCGCAAGCTAGATCAGGCGACGCAGGCAGGACCGGGCCCGGCCAAGGCCGCTCCAGCGCCCGTGATCGAGCCGCGTTCCGTCGCCAGCGAGGAACTGCCAGAACCAGCGCCGGCAGACGAAACACCAGTCGACGCAACGCCGGTAGATGAAATGCAGGCCAGCGAAGCCCCGATGCCAGAGATTGAAGCGCAGGCCAACGAATCCACGGTATTCACAGCACCTGACGAGGAGACGCTGGCCAGCATTCCACCGGCAGACGAAACGCAGGCCGTCGATGAAGCGCCAGCGGATGAAACGCTGGCCAGCGAAGCGTCCGATGTCACGGCTGAGATCGACTCGCAGCAGCAGGAGAGCGTAGGGCAAACGTAGGTTTCACGTCCAGCGCTGAAAGCGTTTGCGTGTTAAACTCCCAGTGTAGAGATGATCAGTCTCTTCTTCTCCTCCTTTTTCCGATAGAGAGCGCTCTGGACCGGGCAATCCAGAGCGCTCTCAGATTCTACGGGGCATGTGCGGCCAGGGTCTCGACTCGGGGCGGCCCCTACTCGACCAACGGCGCTACTAAAAAGACAGGGGCGCAACTAGCGCGTTAGTTGTAGAACAATCCGCCGGATTGTTCGTGCGCAATCCAGCGGATTACGCTACGGGAAACCACCGACCTGTTCACGCCCCCATCGGGTTGCTTTGTTTCAGCATGTGCTGATAGACCTGATAGGTTGCGGCGGCGATGCGTTTATGGGTGAAGTGGGCCAAGGCACGCGCCCGGCCGCGGCGGCCCAGGTCGGCGCGCAGGTCGGAATCGCCGGCCAGTCGCAGCAAATGGCTGGCCAGCGCCTGCGCGTCGCCCTCGGGAAAGACCAGTCCCGCGTCGCCGATCACGTGGGGAATCTCGCCGCTGTCGGAGCCGATCACCGGGGTCTGGCAGGCCATGGCCTCGACCAGCACGCGGCCGAACTGCTCTTTCCAGGTGGGCGTGGTGCGGCTGGGCACAACCAGGACGTCGATGCTGGCAAAGAAGGCCGGCATGTCAGTCGATCCCACGCGGCCCAGGAAGACCACATGTTGACCCAGGTCAAGCTGCGCAGCCAGCCGCTCCAGGTCGGCATGTTGCGGGCCGCCGCCGGCCAACAAAAGGCGGCACGGCTGGCGCGCGGCCTCACCGATGCCCTCCTGACAGGCGACCAGGGCGTGCAGCAGCGTGTCGATCCCCTTCTCCGGCACCAACCCCCCGGCATAGCCGACGGTCAGCCGGTGCTGCAGGGAGGGCGGCGCCAGCGGCGGCTGGGCAGCGCGATCGAAAAGTTGCGGGTCAATGCCGAACTGCGGAATGACCGTCACCGGACCGCGATAGCCCTTAGCCAGCAGCACCTGGTG